>NZ_JAKZGV010000046.1:0-33704 GCF_022557375.1 Shewanella sp. MM_2022_3 | reverse complement strand
ATGTTATTTGCCTCTTTTGACTTCGCTAAAAATCAAAGATGCATTTAACATGG
Organism: Shewanella sp. MM_2022_3; assembly: GCF_022557375.1. NCBI lineage: Bacteria > Pseudomonadati > Pseudomonadota > Gammaproteobacteria > Alteromonadales > Shewanellaceae > Shewanella > Shewanella sp. MM_2022_3. The sequence continues at coordinate 33,651 of NZ_JAKZGV010000046.1, read as the reverse complement.
GTAGGTATACAGGCAAAGCCTCAAATGATGATAACCACCTACTGAAGTAGGTGGTTTTGGGCTAAAAATAAAAAGCCTAGCGAATGCTAGGCTTTTTCGTGATTAAATTGAATTAGAAGCGTAACGCTACACCAAGCTTGTAGCGAGCTTCACCATCGAAGCTCCATACTGGGTAGTTATCTTTAAATTCACTAATAACACCTTCTGCATCAACAGGTGAAACACCTTTCTGAATACTGTCTTCTTCAAGTAAGTTAACTACTTCAAATGTTACAGATAGATAATCTGTCACATTATAGTTAGCACTTAAATCTACTGTGCCATAAGCTTGATGCTCGCGGTTACCGTAGAAACCTGGTAATTCACGCATCATATACTCTGAACGCCAGTTATATGCTATACGAGCAGAGAAATCATCCATCTCGTAGTAACCGACTAAGTTTACAGTGTGCTTAGATGAGTCAGAAAACACTCCAACACGATCAGCATAATTTTCGGCAGGTGAGGTTGCATCGGCAAAGGTGTAGTTAGCGGAGTAACCAAAACCGTTATCGAATGAATCTAGTAATTGCAGTTCAATACCATCTATTGAACCACCTGTAGCATTATAGTTTTCACTCACTGTCCAACAGTCATATATACCTGCACCACAGGAGCTACCACCTTGACTCACTAAGTTTGGATCTTCAATACCAATTTGTTGATTTAATTTTTCACGGGTTGAAATAAATGAACTAACATCTTTGATAAAGTAAGTTGCTGCAAATAAACCTTCACCGCTGAAATACCACTCTAAGCTTAAATCTGCTTGAGAGGCTTTAAATGGCAACAGATTCACACTCCCAGTTACTTTCTTTTCGTTACCTGGAGTACCGTCGTTAAAACCAGGTAATTTAGAAGTCGCAAAAAGATCTGCGTAGTTAGGGCGAGACATAACTTGTGCTGCTGATGCTCTTAAAATTAAATCACTTGCTAAATCAAATGCAATGTTAACGCTTGGTAAAACATCATTATAGCTTGCCTTATCTGTACTTAAATCATCTGCATAAGTACCTTTTGTACTGAATGCGTAATAATCCGATTCAACATCGGTAGAGATATATCTTAAACCGAAATTACCCCGTACACCTTCACCAGCAAATGTGGCCATAGTGTATAGAGCTAAGTTTTTCTCTTGAAGCGTACCGTAACCAGATTTGTCTAAAGTAAAGCCATCAATGGCGGCATAAGCATCTCTGATCATATTGTCAAAGATAGGCTTAGGTAAGGTAAAACCTGCACCTGATGATATAGTTCCTGAGTAATATTCAGAGGCGTCTTTTGCAGTAATATTTGATGATTGCGCAGCTTCAGTCGTTTGAGTTACGTCATGATCCGCATAACTAATACCTGATTTAATTGAGGTAATAACACCAAACTCAACTGGAACAGTTATATCAAAGGTCGCAAATGACTCTTCATCAGTATTAGGTTGTTTTTTCAATGCCCAACCCGCAGTTTCCAACTTGCCATTAAAATCACTGGCATCGAAAGCATTATTAGCGATGTCAATTTTGATAACATCACCAGTTGCATCGTAAATACCCGCAAAATCTGCCGCTTTACCAATAGACTGACCATAGTTGGATGTCAAATCGGTACCACCCTCAGCTTTAGTCTTACCGATACGGCCTTCTAACTTATAGGCATCAGCTTGATATGCAAAATCGAGGTCCACTGTATCAGAGGACATGCTTGCCTTACGAGCCCAAGTTTGTGCCCATGCAAAACCACCTTTATCGGTATGCTCAACTAAAGTACAAACACCTGCGGCATTTTTCTTAAGACACTTGTTTTCACCCTGTTGGGTCGGGAATAAGAAAATTGACGTATTGGCATTGTTTGCATCAAGCTGCAAACTCATAACATTTAGACCGAACTCAAGGCTATCAGTTGGTCTGTATTGGAAAGCAGCATTAACAGCAGTGCGTTCACGGTCTTGTTGGAAAGTTGTTGGAACAATTTCCCCCCAACCAAGTAACGACTCAATACCATTACGTTGGTATTCAGTTTTATCTAATGAACCAGCAACTAAAAAGCCAAATTTTTCGTCTTCAGTTTTCCAGCTATATAAACCTGAGGTCTGCGGATCTGTCGCTTCAGAAACAGTACCGTAATCACCTTTTGCACTTAAAAATACAGAATTAGCTTCTAAATCAAGCGGCTTACGAGTCTTAACTAACACTGTGCCGCCAATACCGCCCTCTGCAACATCAGCCTGAGAAGATTTCTTGACCTCTATACCACCAACTAATTCGGGAGGAAGTAAGCTGTAATTAAAACTGCGATCAATGGCTTGTTGATCAAACCATCCTGTTGAGGCGACAGAATGCCCATTTAATAATGTGCTAGTAAGTTGGCTAGAAGCACCTCGAATAGAAACTTGTTGACCTTGGCCAAACTGACGGTTTACCGCAACACCAGGAATACGGCCTAAAGACTCCCCCACGTCACCGTCAGGAAATTTACCAATATCTTCAGCGGTCACAGCATCAACAACAGCGTCAGAAAAACGTTTGTCGTTGACAGAAGCTTTCATTGAAGCTCTCATACCACGCACTTCAATTTTTTCAATATTTTCAGGAGCGGCAGCAGTGGCAGCTGCTTCTGCAGCGACAGCACTGATTGAAACCGCGCTGCCGAGGAGGATAGCAATGTTTGTAGCTAGTACACTTTTCTTAAAGGATGATGGTCGCATCTCGTTTCCCTTCCATAACTTTATTATCGTTTTAGTATTCATAACCATTCCGATGGAATGACAACGCTGTCATGTCTAGAGCAAACATTACACAATAATTAACAGCCTTGCCACAACAAAATAACTCTGGACGAAAAAAAAAGTCATAACACTGACTTTGGCAGGATAGAATCTGAATATATTTAAGCAAAAATAATCACTTAAATAATTTGATGTAAAATTACAACTTATAACGGAGTGTTAACAGTTGAAAAATGCCGCAGTTTGTAACAAATGAGCATTGCTATACGGCATAAATGCTCGCACTATAAGCAACATAATAAAAAGTTAACTGACAACGCTGTCGGCTTGTAAATTACGCTTAAAGGATTGAGGTTCATCAATCTGCTAGCCCTTCGTAAATTCGAATAAAGAGTTTTTAGATCAATGAAAGTCACTATCAACGACGTCGCTAAATATGCTGGAGTGTCAATCAAGACAGTTTCCCGCGTAACCAATAATGAGCCATCGGTGAAACAAGCCACGATTGATAAAGTGAACGAGGCCATTAAAGCATTAAATTATCAGCCCAATCTTGCCGCAAGAAATCTGGCAGGGACAAAATCCTATGCTATTGGTTTTATTTATGATAATCCTAACGCGTATTACATTATTGATATGCAAAATGGGATTTTATCGGCATGTAAAGATAAAGGCTACGAGCTTGTTATCCACCCTTGTAATGCTAAATCTGACACAATTTGTGATGAGCTGACTCAGCTTGTTAAACATTCGAGGCTTGCAGGTTTAGTGTTAACACCGCCACTTTCAGAAGATCCAAAAGTACTGAAATCTCTCAACGAGATCGATGCAAATTATGTCCGCATTATTGCAGGGGAAGGAGTTAAAGAGCCAGATGGGCTCACCATTTTAGTGAATGACAAGTCGGGGGCGGTTGAAATAACCCAGCATTTGATTGATTTGGGCCATAAAAATATCGCTTTTATAAGTGGTGATTTGCACCACGAATCCACGAAAGAACGATTACTTGGCTATAAACAAGCATTAACAAAAAACCATCTAATTCTGAATGAAGATTACATAATTGAAGGGAAATACTCATTTGAATCGGGGGTCGAAGGCGCAAATATCCTGATTAAACTTAAAAACCGTCCTACTGCGATTGTTGCTTGTAACGACGAAATTGCAGCTGGAGCACTTTTTGCCGCTCGTTTAGCAGGGCTTGATATTCCTGGTGACTTGTCGATTGTAGGATTCGAAGATAGCCCATTTTCACGCCAAACTTGGCCGAAGCTTACCACAGTTCATCAACCCAATTCTGAAATTGCCCAAGTTGCGACAGAACTGTTAATCGATAAACGTCGTGAGCTAGATGCTAAATTTGCAAAAACATTTACCCCAGAGCCGGTTATCCGCGATTCTTCTGCCTCACCTAAACACTAGGATATATTGATGTTTTAGACTTATATTCGTAGTGTGTGATGCAAAAGTGGCGCATTGTCGTTGTAGTACGTAAACGGATTCTCTAGTAGCAGTAATATCAAATCCAATATCGAAAAATGCCATACTAAAAACACGAGAGAGCATAGCTCACTCGTGTTTATACCATTAGTGTAATTTCAGCTTTGGTCTTTGCCACTTGAGTAGCTTTTGTGCGATGCGATAAATAATCGCAGAGAACCAGCCATATAGGCTCGCTAAATGCCTTTGATATAAAGAGATGTACATCAGCCTTGCGATATGGCCTTCAACGAAGAAAGTACCAGAGCGCAGATTCCCCATTAAATTACCCACGGCCGAAAAGCGGCTTAATGAAACTAAGGAACCATAATCTTTATAGACAAAAGCCTTTTCAGCCTTATTTTGTAGCCGGTTCACAATATTCTCATATAGCGTATCTGCCATCTGAGCAGCGGCTTGAGCGCGTGGCGGAACAGGTTGACCAGACTCGAGAATTAATAGGGCGCAATCCCCAATGGCATAAATATCTTGATGGCCTTTCACCCGCATACAAGCATCAACTTCGACTTGGTTTCGCGGCGTAATAGGCAGTTTAGAAAAATTTCGGAAGGCTTTTGGACCTTTAACGCCAGCCGCCCAAACCTTTAGGCCTGCCTCAATCACATCACCATCTTGAGTGATGAAGCCGTCACGCGTCACTTCCTTTACCTGCACCCCGATGTGTAAACGAATACCGATTTTATCAAGTACGGCTTGGGCTCTAGCACTTACACGCTCTGGTAGTTGGGGAAGAATTTTGGGAGAGGCTTCAATAAGATGCACATCAAGATGATGTTTTGAGATATTAAGGTAACCATATTCTTTAACTGATTCAATCACATGATGAAGTTCAGCGGCTAACTCAACGCCTGTTGCGCCTGCGCCAACAATGCCTATACTGACTTTCTCTTGTGTTTCATTGAGTTGTAACAAGGCATCCAAGAGCTTTTGATGAAATAAGTTAGCGTTATCTAAACTATCGAGAAAAATACAATGTTGCTCCGCTCCTAGGGTATTAAAGCTATTGGATACTCCACCTAAGGCCAGAACTAAATAATCATATTCAATCTGACGAGGTTCAAGCAATAATTCTCCTGAATCACTATATACAGCAGCAAGCTGAATAGTCTTTGCATCTGGTTCACACTGCTCAATTTCACCACGAATATAACGATATCCATTTTTAAGGCCATGATCTCTGTAAAGTAATCCCTCAATCGACTGATCGATAACCCCCACAGCAACTTCGTGTAATTTTGGCTTCCAGATATGAATAGGGCTTTTATCAATTAAGCAGACATCGACGACATCACCACCGCCCAACTTACGGCCTAATTTTGAGGCCAGCGCTAAACCTGCAGCTCCACCGCCCACAATCACGATTCGTTTCGTAGCCAAAATAACAACCTCACAAGCTCATTTAAGTGGCTAAGTTATACCATGGAACAGATAAGAGATAACTACTTTAGTCTAACTAAGCAGACCATTTTACATTAAAGATATTTCAGAAATCGAACGACTTAATGAGCTACGTGATAAAATTTAGGCAACAAAAAAGGGCCCTCAGGCCCTAATTTTAAAAGAATAGATTTAAACCGCTTCTTCGTTTTCTTCCCCAGTTCGAATCCGGATAACCCGCTCAACATCTGTCACAAATATTTTGCCATCACCAATCTTACCAGTACGTGCAGTTTCAACAATCACATCTATAGCTTGATCAACGAGATCATCTTGGATCACAAGCTCAATTTTTACTTTTGGCAAAAAATCAACCATATACTCAGCACCACGATAAAGCTCCGTATGTCCTTTCTGACGACCGAAACCTTTGACTTCGAGCACAGTCATTCCCGTGATCCCAATCTCAGCAAGTGACTCGCGCACATCATCTAATTTAAAAGGCTTAATAATGGCTTCAACTTTCTTCATCAAACATTCCTCAGCACTTGCTTACAGATAATCAAACAGAATAACACTAGCTTACACGTGGTTAAGGTATTATTGAAGCATCGGCATCGCTTTACTCATAAAACACAGTTTCTATAAAACGGTTCTTAGCACATAAAAATCTAAAAATTACATCGCAGATCCTAGCTTGACATTTATACTTGTAGTTAGCTATTGATGTTTAAAACCGCCTGCTGGACGCGGGATACTTATGACAAAGGAACTGTTATGAATACCCATCAAAATGGTTTTAGCCTGATAGAACTATTCACCACTTTATCCATATCAACACTTCTCCTTACGATTGGGGCTCCAGCGTATACTGACATAACTGACCATTTTAGAGCAGATTCGAATATAAAAACTGTTCAACAAACATTCGCATTTGCACGTAACACCGCAATAAACTACGGATATAGGGTAACTGCTTGTCCTCTCGTTAATGGACAGTGCACTGATAACTGGCAGCAAGGTATCTCAGTTTTTACTGACTCAGGTGCAGCTGAAACACTTGATTTAAATGATAAAGTGATAATGATTATTGATGAATTCGATAGCAAAGATTTTATAAAGTACAACCGTAACTCTGTAAGATTTCAGCCAGATGGGCTTGCATCAGGCAGTAACGGCACCTTTAAATATTGCCCACGAACATTAGATAACAAAAATTCTAAAGCAATTGTGGTCAATCAAGCGGGACGAGTTCGCTTATCTACGGCAAAAAATATTGACTGTAAATAAATGCATATTGGTTAATATGCTAGTACACGATCCATTGAATGCTGCTAAGTTGTTAATGCCCTGCCACAGTATTGAGGTGCAGGGTATCAGCTTTCTCTATGCTGAATATAAATTACTCGTACATAACTAAAACCATTTAAACCTAGTGTATTGGCTGTGCTAATTATAAACGACACTGTAAAACAACTTATTGGTTATATTGAATATCTTAGATAGTTACTGATCTTGTAGGCTCTCTCGCATATACTTAACCGAGTTAACGCGAGGATTATTCAATGTTTACTCTCTCAAAAGGTTTTACTTTAGTTGAACTAATGGTCACCATCGCAATTGCGGCTTTACTTCTTTCTATTGGCGTCCCCTCTTTTACTTCAATGTATGAAGCGACTCGTAGCGCAAATGAAATACAAAAAATTAATGACCTTTTTGCCTTTGCGCGAAATCAAGCGGTGAATTACGGTGCTACAGTCACAGTATGCCCCTATGCAGCAACACCCTGTGGCAATGACTGGAGTAAAGGGTTTAGTGTCTATATTGAGAACAGTGGCGCTAAAAAAGTCTTAAAGGTAATTGATGGATTTAACTCGAAAGACACGATCTCCCTTAGCGGCCCTACAGATAAAACAGTAAACTTCACTTCAGATGGTTTAGTCTCTACTGAAACATCGATTATATATTGTCCAAGTGGAGAAAGTGACGGCTCTAAAAGCATAAAAATTAGTACATCAGGATTAATCAAAGAGGGAAGTGACAACCAAAGCTGTTCATAACTTACTGAATAGTTTACGACAGATTATCACTACATTAAATTTCAGTAAAAATGCCAAATGAAATAGAGCGATTTGGCACTTTTATGCAGAATTTAAAAAGCATGGTTTTAAGGTACAGTCTTTATTAAGCTTAAAATGAATCACTAAAAGTGTTTATCTAGGTGTCAACTTATCCAATTCTTGAGCCTTAAGGCTGTTGAAAGAAGCATTAAGCTCAACGCATTCTTCTACTGCATTGATGTAAGACTTTTTACCATCACTCGACTGACGAAGAGTCCCAACGAGATTTGCCATTCTCAATGGCATTTCACTCATTTTCCAACGATAAAAAGCAATTTCAGCATTATTTTTAAACGTAATATAACATTTAAAATCCTGTTCGACCTGTGGATTTCCGCTGTCAGCCCAAACTTTACTCGATATCAACACCAAAATCGTGGAGAGAATGACTCGTTTCATTTCCAACACTCCGTACTTGGACCTTTAGCCCCGGTATCTGTAATGGTTAAAGGTGTACAGGATGAATCTCTGCTTGCCTGTACTCCTTTTGCGACTGCTTTTAGCGTAAATGATGTAGTACCACTTGATGTCACAGAGTAATTACCATGTTCAGTAATATAGGGATCTGCGCCTATCAGCTTAGTTAAATCAGTAGCATACTTACGATTATCTAAGTAATACTGTTCTTGTAAATTGGCTAATCTCATCAACGCCGACAAACCTTCAGCTCTCGTACTTTGCGCCACGTATCGAGTATAAGAAGGATATGCGATTGCCGATAAAATTCCGATGATAACAACAACTATCATCACTTCAATTAATGTAAAACCGTTATCTTTAATCTTCATATACAAATATTTACTCATTTATATGGTAATAAATTTTATTTACACCTAAACCAGAAGCGACGTTTATCGTGCCACTGTATTCACCATTTTCATTTTTATCGCCTTTTCCGACACCAATAATATAGATATAGGGATCCTTACCAGATTCTGGAGCTGGGATCACAATTTGCGGCGTGTCAGGAACTCTTTCTCCGAGTTCATAATATAACTGAGAAAAAGATCTTGTTCCTTTATGTAAATCAAATGCATAGAGCTTACCAGCACCAGAAACTAAACAAACGTTATCAGCAACAGAATCGGCTGGCGGTGAATAAGAGGTAAAATATACTTTTCCTTGAACAATCAGTGCCGCAGTCAAGCTTTTTTCACCGAGTCCAGAAAAATCATAATACCAACCAAGTTTAGTACCGAAATTGATATTATCCGTTTCTGACGTAGGAGCACTTGATGTCACATCATACAAATTATTAACTGTAATAGTTGCGGGCACATTACTTCCCGTAAAACTCTTAGTGACGACGTTACGATCCTGAAGCATAAAAAACATATCATTAACATCAGTGCTTGAAGGACTTGGCCTCATTCCACTACCCACAGCAACGGCATCATAGGGGACATTTTGGTGTGTTTTCGTCGTTACGGTTTCGGTCCCAGTTGTCACCGATACTTCGGACAAATTAGTAAACATTGTTTGCGCAACCACAGGTTCTGCGAAGAAACGTCTATTATCGCTATTTGAACCTCCCAATGAAGCAAACTTAAAAGCGGTCCATGTACTTGAACTTGCTGTAGGTAAATCCATACGCCAAATATTACCTGTAACATCCGATGCATATATGCGGTCTGTATAGCCATCAGTGTTGCTATCAAGCACTGCGACTGAATTAGGAATACTGCCTTGGATACCTGGAAGCACAGTTGCTCCACTCGCCGATCCGCCAAAAGAATGGATCAGCGTTCCCTTTTGTGCATCAACAATATATACAACACTACCTAGGGGCGAAGTCGTCGGCGTAGCATCAAAGCTCACATCATAACCTCCACCAAAAATCAATACCGGTTTATCGTAACCTACGATTTTAGTCACAATTGGTTCCGACCATGTCTGACCTAGATCGGCAAAACCATCACTAGAAGGATTAATAGTCCACATAAGAGAGGGGCTGTCTGGATTAGATACATCTAGAGCATAATAAGATGAGCCACCACGCCGCATACCTACAAAAACCCAAGCCTTGTTTACTTTACCGGTAGAATCCGTTTCGGTATAAGCAACGGGAGATGAATCCATTCCATACACAGTGTGGACACCTGATGGGTCATTCGTTCTAAGCTCAAATAAATTTGGTAAAAGCTCGTAGGGTATAAATCCCCATGTTTCTGACACTGACTCACCAGCATCTTTAAACATATGTAAAACGCCTTGGTTTGTGCCCAAAATAATTCGGATGTCCGTGGCCGTTTCACTACCAAAATTCAATGCAAGAGGTTTCGAATGTAAAGGGTCTCCCATAACATCACTGCGTTTATCTGTTGTACTACCATTTTTATTGTCGTCGTCAACATCAATACCTTTTAACCAGTCTAGAGTATTTGCGACTTCATCAATGCTGGTCCTCATAAAGGTAGCTAAAGCTTGATCGCCACCAGCGGCACTTTGTGCATTCGATAACGTAAGAGGAGACAAACTATTTGCTCCTCCTAAATTACTCAAAATGGTTCGACTCGCTTGACTCTTGATTTGAGCCGCAGCACCACCAACCTCCACCTTATTACCATCTTTTTGACTGGCGCAATCAGACCAAATCGTACAAGCGGTATCTTTAATATTTCCGTTATCAGCAATAGCCGCATTTCCTTGACTATCAACTAAGGTGCCATCAGCTGTTACTTTAAGTTTCTTTAAATTTCCACTCCAACGAGGACCTTTACCAGGTAAAAACATCGCATAGTAAGCAGCATCAAAGGTTTGTGTTCTATCAAAGTTATTACTTGCAATACTTGGAGAAGTAAAACTCGAGTCTATATTCAAAATATTTGATAACGCATCATTCAGGGCATTTTGTAATTCCAAACTATTCTGAGCCGCAAAATATAAGCCACCACCACGTTTAGCGGTTTCCGCTAATAAGGGGGCCGCATCCTCTGCGCCTTTACTAAAACCAATAGTATAAGTGCGCACATTTTGCATTTGCTCCGTGTTAGAGCTATCAAGTTTATTGATTAGATCATTATTGAACATATAACTTGCTAATGCAGGTAAATAACTAGGCGAACTTAAACCCTGAGAAAATGAGGAATAATCACTGCTTTTACTTGCTGCCGCAGTTAAACTTTTAACATCGTTATTAGCACTTCCATCAACTGTTGGTGAGCCATCAGTAACATAAATCACATAGGCAATATCAGTACAAACTTTAAATGGGCTACTATAAGTACCGTTTTTTTCTACAGAAGTATCATAAGGAGGGCGATTGCCTACATAAGAGCCATAATCGGTATCCGCGTGTCCAAAAACAACACTTTTACCAGCAAAATAACGATAGGCTTCATACATAGTTTCACACAAAGGTGTATTAGTTTTTGCTGGTAACTTATCAATAGTTAATAGTAAGCTATCTCGAGCAGCATCCGTCATTTGTGTAATACCCGAAACTATCCGGCCACCATCCCTATTCCCCTCATTAGGGTAATTATAATTAAATACAGCCAACCCAAAATCCACGGTTGGGGTAGAATTAATAATGTTAGAAATCGCCTTCTTTGCAATATCTAACCTTGAAACTTTTACGGTTGGCAACCGTCCTTCTTTGGACAACCAATACCATCTTAAATAGTTATCTGTATAAAAAGTGACAGGCTGACCAACACCAAAATCTGTATTTTTTGCGGCAATTAAAGCATCACCCCATGTGCTACTGGGGGAAGATGACGTAAAATAAGGAAATGCTTTCTTTTTCCAACCACTCTGTATTGTTAACCCATTAGCAGGAAATCCGTCATTGTAAGAAGATGAGTTTTGAGGATCTATTGTAGAAATATCCTCCCAGCAATCAACCACCTTAATATTACGACCATCTGTCTCAGGAAACTCTTTCCACACCCCCGTAGTCCCACTTGAAGTGAACTCGCGAATATAGCCTGTAAAACGGCCATATTGATCCAATGCAGCTTTACTTTGATTACAGCCGTTTATCGTAGCATCAAAATATCGTCTATCAGAACTGGTATCAGGCTTTGGTAATGCTCCGCCTCCCACGGTGTAATAGATTCGATCGCCACTGTACCCTGAACCACTAACAGGGGGATAGTCATAATCGGGATCATAATCAATCACCTGAGTAATTTCTTCGGTAGACATACTTCCCGAGTTATCAAAAATAACCAAGACTTTAGGCCGAGCACCCGTGCGAGTTGTCGACTCTTTAACATATAATTCCGTATCATCGCCAAAGGTTGAGGTTGAAGTTGATATTGACGTTACAGCCAATGCAAGCAATGTACACAAAGTGAGTTTTTTAGTTAGCATATCTTCACCCCCCCGTCCCAGCTATTACTTCTTGCTCCACTAACATAATAACTGTAAGTTGTCCTAAATTATCACGACCAAAATTAGCTGTACTTCTAATTTCTACCCGACGACAATCTATAAAAGGTGTTGGTTTAGAATTTCTTTGACACTCAACATCTTTCGCACCAACAACTACATTACCCGCAGCGTCCACTTCAAATGGGCTCGGTGTTAATGTTTGTAGGGAACCGAACTCTGTCGCAGTCATGATATTTGATAAAGTCGTTAAACTCTTCTCTTTATTAACTTTCTCCAAAACCGCTTCTAAGCCGCCATCGGCGATTGCTTTAGCTTCTATTCGCTCAGAACCCGCACCTGACATTCGCATAGATTGCGTAGAATTTACCGCCAACGCGACACCTATGATGGTCATTAATAGTAGGACTATGAGTGCGAAAAACAGTACTATTCCTTTTTGCTTTCTCATCCATTCACCCTTTAATTTCGAATTAACACAGGATTGGCAAGCACCATAGTAGTTGAAACCACTTTTCGTCTAAAATGGTCGTTTAATCCTTTGATTTCCTTATCGCCTAAATTATAAGTAGTTTCATTTGTATAGGTTTTATCTTCATCAATCGCTCTAACTAATAAGAAAACCCTAATTGCAACTAAACGCTGAAACAATTCATTATCCCACATTAAAGGTGTAACATTTTCAGCAGGCATAAAACTATCAGCAGTATCATCGCCATTACTATCAAAACCATAGAGAATACGCATATTCTCTATTCCCTCAACTAATTGTTCTTCGTTATTCATGCCATTATTTTTAGTGAGTGTTTTACGTCTTAATACTGGCACAGAACCGTCATTTTTTATAAAGTATATATGATGCTGATACTCCCAGAAGCGGGCATTTTCAAGTGCAGGATTAGGAGGGTTTCCCCCTTTGAATAACACTGCTTCAGTTGGATTTACAGCCATATAATAACGTTCACCATTAGGGTTAGTAACCGGCGGCCCAATAAGCCTTTTAATTTGAATAACATCCGTATTCGGATTAACACCATTTAAGCAAGTCAAACCCTCTGCACTTTTTCCAGCTTCATATCCCCAAAGACGCCTAAAGTGTGCAAGCTCGGCGTTAGGCAATGTACCATTGTTAACACCAGCACCAATACAATCATTGGTAATGCCGTCTCTTAGCGCCATATTCGTTCCAAGAATAAAGTCCGTTCCCGTAATATCCCCCATAAAACCAAGTTGGGTAATATCTCTTTCCATCAGCGCCAATGCAATCCTGCCATTTTCTTGTAATTGGTTGAATTGACTAGTCGTTACCACATTTGAAGATGACATACTAAACATGGCGAACAGCCCTAGCGTAAGAAATAGCCCGATCAGCATCGAAACCATTAACTCCACTAACGACATTCCCTTTTGAACATTCGTCATTTTGTCTGCTCGCCTAAATAATCACTGTTGATACAACAAAAATACGTCGACGAGTGCCAAGATCCTCACCACATTCATTCCCTGTGTATGTTGTGCCGGCGCCCTCACGAATACCTCTCCATGCCACGGCAACAGTCACCGTCGTTCCATCAATGGCTATACAAGCTGTTGGAGTATCTAATCCACCGACATTTTGGCCATCAACGATTTCCGCAGCGCCCATGAAACTCTGTTCCCATTGATAAAGGTCCCAAGCTTCAGTTTCAGCTGGAGAACACAAACTGACTGCGCCAACAGCAACATCACACTCTTTAGCCGGCTTAGCCAGCGTTCCAGTATATTCTCCGCTATAATTGGCTAATTGCGTTCGATTAAGCTTCATACGGTTAATAATATCGTTGGCATAGTAAGAAGCTTGTGTCTGCTGAAAAGATTCAAAGCTGCCGCGCTTAGCCACTATGTGTAAATTAAAAATACCGATCAGGCCAATCACTAAGATCACTAATGCAACAAGCACTTCAATTAGTGAGAAGCCTCGTTGAAATCCTTGATGTGTCAATCGTTCGAATTTAGTCATATTTTTGACATGCTTTTCAGCTATTTACCCTTTTAAATCTTAATCTTACGATAAAACCATTGCTAACAGTTAATAATAGATGAGTAAAATGTAAGTGGCCAGTAACAATAGCATATAAGCTGCAATCTCATTATGCTTTGTTTGAATTTAGTCATACTTAGACAATAAAAAAGAGGCCATTGGCCTCTTTCAATTTACTACTATTTTCTACATTAATTAGCGTAGTTCAGCGGGTACGGCAAAGACAGTATCTTCTTTTCGTCCTTCGACTTCAGTCACCACACTTGGCGCTAATTTCGCTATGGCTTGAACCACTTGCTGTACAAGAACCTCTGGTGCAGACGCACCAGCCGTTACAGCAACTTTAGTTACACCCTCAAACCAAGATGAATCAATATCATCTGCAGTATCAACCAGATAAGACTCTGTACCCGTTTTTAATGCTAATTCACGCAAGCGGTTAGAGTTAGAGCTGTTTTTCGAACCGACCACAATTAACAGATCCACATCGGCCGATAAGTTACGCACCGCATCCTGACGGTTTTGCGTCGCGTAACAAATATCATCCTTACGTGGGCCTTCGATGGACGGGAAACGCTTTAATAAGGCGCTGATGATATCGAGTGTATCATCGACCGAGAGCGTTGTTTGAGTCACGAAGCAGAGGTTATTAGGATCGCGAACTTGTAAAGTCTCGACATCTGCCGGGGACTCAATCAGATAAACACCACCATTGGGGTTATCGTATTGTCCCATGGTGCCTTCAACTTCAGGATGCCCCGCATGGCCAATCAAAATACATTCAATACCCTTGCGACTTGCTCGAGTGACCTGCAAATGCACTTTGGTGACTAACGGACAAGTCGCATCGAATACTCGCAACCCACGCGCCTTAGCTTCGGCACGTACCGCCTGAGAAACTCCATGCGCACTGAAGATCACAATATTGTTATCCGGTACTTGGTCTAACTCTTCTACAAATACGGCACCGCGATCCTTCAGATTTTGCACCACATAGCGGTTATGCACGACTTCATGGCGAACATAAATCGGCGGCGAAAATAACTCGAGCGCACGCTCAACAATACTAATGGCGCGGTCCACACCAGCACAAAAGCCGCGAGGATTTGCCAGCATAATATTTAAACTTGGGCTGGTAGGATCTAATTTCATCTTAAAGTACCTTCACCACGTCGAGTTCAAATGTCACTTTGCGTCCCGCTAGAGGGTGATTGAGATCGACCGTAATCGAATCGCCCGCAACCTCACGCACAATTCCGGGGATCTCACTGCCGCCAGGACCAGCAAAACTCACGATAACGCCAACTTCAAGCTCCATATCGGCTGGAAAGCGGGTTCTATCCATATAATGAATCGCATCGGGATTTGACTCACCAAAGGCATCGACCGCTTCAAGCGTAAAGCTGTGCTTATCACCTTCATTCAAGGAGGCAAGCTGCGCTTCAAATGCTGGGCTTAAACTACCATCACCGATATTGAGACGTGCTGGCTTACCCGAGGCTTTAGTGCTATCGGCGGTCGAACCATCTTCAAGCACAATATTCATATGGCACAATAACGAACGTGTCACAGTCACTACTTCACCTCTTCGGTTTTATCTTGTTCGGATTTGCTGTTAAAAAACGAATCCCAAATGATCAGCACTGCGCCGATAAAAATCGCGGAATCGGCGATATTAAAGGCGGGATAATGGCTCTTACCCCAATAAAAATCGATAAAATCCACCACAAAACCATGCATCAATCGATCGATTAAGTTACCTAGGGCGCCACCAATCACTAAGGTGTAAGCCAAATTTAACTTCCAGAGAGATGCCGCTTGCTTGCGCAGCCACACAGTCAACAAGGTACTAAAACCAACGGCCACTAAGGTAAATAACCAACGTTGCCAACCACCCGCTTCACTTAAAAAGCTAAATGCGGCGCCATAGTTACGTACATAGGTGAAATTAAAAAAAGGTAATAACTGCACCGATTCGAACAAATCAAAATTGGCTAAGACCCATTGTTTGGATAGTTGATCGGCCAAAAACACCAATACAACTACCCAATACCAACGTAAGCCACTGTCTTTCCAAGTTAATGGCATACAGATCCTTTACGCAAACAGACGAACTTCGCCGTCACCTTCAATATTGGTTACGCAGCGATGGCACAGCGTTGGGTGAGCCTCAATCGTGCCCACTTCTTCCCTGTGGTGCCAACAACGTTCGCATTTTTCTGCTGTTGTTGCATTTACCACTAACTTCAATGAAGCCAGCTCAGTTTCAACGGCATCGCTTGTCGCATCTGCCAATGGCAATACTTTAGCTTCTGAAGTTAACAGGACGAAACGCAGCTCATCACCAATGTGCGTTAACTGTTCAGTTAAAGCCGCATCAGCAAACAGTATGACTTCGGCTTCTAAGGAGCCACCAATACGTTTATCACGGCGCGCTTGCTCGATGACCTTGTTGACCTCGTTACGTACAGTCAGCAGATTTTCCCAGTACGCATCACTTAAATCAGTATCTAAAGTGATAGATTGCAGACCTTGATACCATTCTTGGGTAAACACGTAAGCATCACGTTGACCTGGCAGTAATTGCCACACTTCATCGGCAGTAAAGCTCAGGATTGGCGCAATCCAACGCACCATAGCTTCGGCGATATGGAACAATGCCGATTGACAGCTACGGCGGGCATGGCCCTCTTGCTTAGCGGTATATTGGCGGTCTTTAATGATGTCTAAGTAGAAGCTACCTAGCTCAACCGAGCAAAACTGCATCAGCTTTTGCGTCACAATATGGAAGTTATATTGCTCGTAAGCTTCGATAATTTCTTGCTGAAGAGCGGCCGCGCGGCGCACAGCCCAACGATCTAACGCCACCATATCTTCTACTGCCACTAAGTCATTAGCAGGATCGAAGCCATTAAGGTTCGCCAGTAAGAAACGAGCGGTGTTACGAATACGGCGATAAGCATCGGCGCTACGGTTTAAGATTTCATCCGATACAGTCATTTCACCGCTGTAGTCGGTTGCTGCAACCCATAGGCGCAAAATGTCCGCACCTAGTTTGTTAGTCACTTGCTGCGGCGCAATCACGTTACCAATAGATTTCGACATCTTGCGACCTTTACCATCAACGGTAAAGCCGTGGGTAAGCACTTGCTTGTAAGGTGCTTTACCAGTCATCGCGGTAGAAATCATCAATGATGACATAAACCAACCGCGGTGTTGATCGCTACCTTCGAGATATAAATCGACGCCATGACCATGAAACTCAGGGCGCGCGCCTACCACTGAAGCAAAGGTTGAACCTGAGTCGTACCATACGTCTAAGGTATCGGTCACTTTGCGGTATTGTTCGGCTTCTTCACCCAGTAATTCGGCGGCATCGAGATCCCACCAAGCTTGAATGCCTTCCTGCTCAATACGATTAGCTACACGTGCCATTAATGACACGCTGTCAGGGTGCAGCTCTTCAGTTTCGCGGTGTACGAATAATGTAATTGGTACGCCCCAAGTACGTTGACGGGAGATACACCAATCAGGGCGATTCTCAACCATCTTTTCGATGCGGCTTTGGCCCCAGTCAGGTATCCACTGAGTCTGCTCAATTTCACCTAATGCTTGCTTACGCAGGTTGTGGTTATCCATTGAGATAAACCATTGCGGCGTAGCACGGAAGATAATGGGCGTTTTATGGCGCCAGCAGTGTGGATAGCTGTGACGGTACGCAACATGGTGTAATAGCGCGCCTTTTTCTTTCAGCAGCGCAACCACATTGTCGTTTGCTTTAAATACGTGTTGACCGGCAAAGAACTCAGTCTCTGGTTTGTAGACACCGTTATCGCCAACTGGGTTTGCCACTTCTAAACCGTATTTTTGACCTACCACGAAGTCGTCTTGACCATGGCCAGGTGCTGTGTGAACCACACCCGTACCGGCGTCAGTCGTCACGTGGTCACCTAAAATTGCAGGTACGTCAAAGGCTAAGAATGGATGCTTAAAGCGAACCAGCTCAAGCGCTGCACCTTTAACTTTACCTAACACGCTATGGCTCTCGGCGCCGTAACGCGTCATACAAGCTTCAACTAACACGTCGGCCAGAATAACCGCGTGAGTCGCGCCCTCTTTGACAAATTCAACCAAGCTGTAATCAAGCTCAGGGCTGATAGATAACGCGCGGTTCGCAGGCAGCGTCCAAGGTGTGGTTGTCCAAATCACCATAGCGACTGGATGTGAGTAATCGCTTACACCAAACTGAGCGGCAACGGCTTTGCTGTCAGTTGCAGTAAAGGCCACATCGATAGCGGGAGAGGTTTTATCCTCGTATTCCACTTCGGCTTCAGCAAGGGCAGAACCACAGTCTGTACACCAGTGAACAGGTTTAACACCTTTATGTAAGTGACCGTTTTCAATCACTTTTGATAAAGAGCGAACAATATTGGCTTCAGTGGCAAAATCCATTGTTAGATAAGGTTTTTGCCAATCGCCTAACACGCCTAAACGAATAAAATCTTCGCGTTGGCCATCGACTTGCTCGGCAGCATATTTACGGCATTCTTCACGGAATTCGGCCGCAGAAATTTTTTGACCAGGCTTACCGACTTTTTGCTCAACTTTCAGTTCAATTGGCAGACCGTGGCAATCCCAACCCGGCACATAAGGCGCGTCAAAACCTGACATGGTTTTTGACTTAACAATAATGTCCTTAAGTATTTTGTTGACTGAGTGACCAATATGAATACTGCCGTTCGCATACGGTGGGCCGTCATGCAAAATAAAAGGTGTGCGGCCAATTCGGCTATCACGGATCTGCTGATACAGACCGTCTTTCGTCCAGCGCTCTAACATCTCTGGCTCGCGATTTGCCAAATTACCACGCATCGGAAACTCAGTTTCCGGCAAATTCAAAGTAAATTTATAGTCGCTCATTGATCCTATACCGTTAATTAAACTGATAAATATCAGCCTGCATCGTTACCAAATAAAGCTCTGGCCTCATTTGCATCATTCAAAATTTGTTGTTTTAGTGCATCCAATGAATCAAAAGGTTGTTCATCGCGAAGTTTTGCCACTAACTCAACCTCAACATGCTTGCCATAAATGTCACCTTCAAAATCAAAAAGATGCACCTCAAGCTGACAAACTTGACCATTTACGGTCGGGCGGAAACCAATGTTGGCAACCCCTTCATAAATATCGCTATCTTCCCAATAGAGTTTCACCGCAAACACCCCGCGCACTGGCACCACATTGCGCTTGAGGGCGATATTGGCGGTGGGAAAACCTATGGTTCGGCCAATTTTTTGGCCATGGGCCACACGGCCGCTTAAGGTAAAGGGGTGACCGAGTAGGCGTCTCGCCTGCTCCAGGTTTCCTTTCGCCAATTGTTCTCTTACCGCGGTCGAGCTCACACGTTGCGAGCCCACCATAAAACTCTGGGTGCTGACCACGGTAAAGCCATAACGAACTCCCGCCTGCATCAGCATTTCGAAATTGCCTTTTCGGCCTTGACCGAAGCAAAAGTCATCGCCAACGACGAGATACTTCACTCCGAGTTTACGCACCAGCAGTTCTTCGATGAAATGCTCCGCTGGTTGATCTGCAAAGGCACGGTTGAAGTTAACACACACTAACCGTTCAACGCCTAACTCATCGAGCAGGATGATTTTGTCCCGCAGTAAGCTCAAACGCGCGGGGGCATTCTCACCTCGGAATAACTCCTGTGGCTGAGGCTCAAATGTCATCACTGTTGGCGGTAACGACAGCTGTTTGGCCTTTTGCACCAGATTAGCAATCACCTGTGCATGGCCGCGATGCACGCCATCAAAATTACCTATCGTCAGCACACAGCCATGGTGAGATGACAAAATGTTATGTGTACCACGGATTAATTCCATAACTTTAGACAACTGCCAAGCGCAAATCGGCTGATTATATAACAGCTAACGATAAGAATCAGCAATCAAACTCCCCGTTTCATTGACCAAGGACGAATTCCCAACGCCAGTAGCCCAAGTAAATACGTGATAGTCCCAACAGCAATCAAACCAATCAAAGCCTTAGCTCGTAAAGCTAAATGCCATTCTACCCATTGAGATTGCGTGGGTAATAAATAGTACAAGACTACCACCATCAATGCCGTAGAGACCACGGCTTTAAGGAAAAACACCATAGTCGGTTTGGTAATACGATAAACCCCTGCTTTATGCAGGCCGCGATAAAGTAATGTGGCATTAAGCAAGGCTGACATGGATGTAGCAATCGCCAAACCCACATAACCAAATGGGATTGCAAATATTAAGTTAAAGCCCATATTGGTGATCATAGCGATGATGCCATAGCGTACGGGGGTTTTAGTATCCTGGCGAGAATAATATCCTGGCGCTAACACCTTGATTAACATAAAACTCAGTAAACCGCTTCCGTAAGCCATCAAACTGTAAGAGGCCATTTGCACATCATTGATAGTAAAGGCGCCGCGCATAAACAATACCATTAACATAGGCTGCGCGAGCACTATCAACCCCATCATCGCAGGCAAACCGAGTAATAAAATCGCTTTAATTCCCCAATCCATGGTGTTACCAAAGCCATCTCCTTCTGCATTCACATGATTTCGCGATAACGCGGGTAAAATCACGGTTGCAATAGCAATACCAAATAAACCAAGTGGAAACTCTAATAATCGGTCTGAATAATAGAGCCAACTAATAGAACCAGTCATCAAGAAGCTGGCGATAAAGGTATCAAATAACAAGTTGATTTGTGAGACAGAAACCCCAAACAATGCAGGGATCATCAAAGTTCTAATCTTCACAACCCCGGGATGTTGCCAACCCCACGAGGGTTTTACTAACGCTTTCTCTCGGAGCAGAAACGGAATTTGGAATAAAAACTGAATTAAACCACCGCAAAATACTCCCCATCCCAAGGTAATTTCGGGCTGAGAAGACGTTGGAGCGAAAAACATTGCCGCCGCAATAATGGCCACATTTAGAAACACTGGCGTAAAAGCCGATACAGCAAAGCGTCCTCGAGTATTTAAGATTGAGCCCGCTAAAGCAGTAAAGGTGATAAACCACAGATAAGGAAAAGTGATTTTTAGAACGACCGTTGCTAACTCAAACTTAGCACCATCAGGTTCGTTATTCAGCCAGGCCATAAACCAGCCGCCACCAAATAATGCGGACAACACAGGAGATGCAATCACACCGACAAGCG
Organism: Shewanella sp. MM_2022_3; assembly: GCF_022557375.1. NCBI lineage: Bacteria > Pseudomonadati > Pseudomonadota > Gammaproteobacteria > Alteromonadales > Shewanellaceae > Shewanella > Shewanella sp. MM_2022_3. Next base: position 12,329 of record NZ_JAKZGV010000046.1, on the reverse strand, counting down.
TGACAATCGTCACTAAGAGCCCTAAGGTCCCCGCCACCTTACTGAGTAACTCGCGAGTTTCGTCCGAGGTATGCTTTTCTTGATATTCGGTCAGTACGGGAACAAATGCCTGTGCAAAGGCGCCCTCGGCAAATAATCGACGTAAAAAGTTAGGAATTTTATTCGCGAAGAAAAAAACATCAGCGCTTGTCCCTGCACCCATTAAATTGGCAACGACAACATCTCTAACCAAACCTAAAACACGGGAAATCAATGTCATAGCACTAACAATCATGCCTGACTTCAATAATTTTTTACTCAAACGTCCCCCAGACCTATATCGAATGGATTAGGTGATTCATCTCAAAAAATCGACTCAGGCTCTGTCACACTGCGGTAATAGCTGCTAGAATTGCGCCACATATTACACGAGTTGGGTTGAAGATAGCCAAGGCAGGTTGAATTAATTTATCTTTATGATGATTATTCAATCATAGTCATTGACAAAGTGACTAAATGCAGGCATATTCCTCGGCCTTTAAAAGTATCAAATCCAGTTTTTAGGAGTTGCACCTTGGCTAATAGCAAGTCTGCAAAGAAGCGCGCGCTTCAATCTGAAAAGCGTCGTCAGCATAACGCCAGCCGTCGCTCAATGTTACGTACATACGTTAAAAAAGTTATCGCAGCTATCAAAGCTGGTGATCACAAAACAGCAACCGAAGCTTTCGCTGCTGCACAACCAATCGTTGACCGTATGGCGACTAAAGGCCTTATTCACAAGAATAAAGCTGCTCGTCATAAGGCTCGTTTGAACGCTAAGATCAAAGCGCTTGTTGCTTAATTATCTTAGTAAATAAAAAAAACCGGCAATTGCCGGTTTTTTTATATCTGCTGAAAACCATTAATGACAATAAATATTGTTTAGTAAATGGATCATCTCACGCACTTCATCACTCTTCAGTGAATAAAATACGGTCTGCGCTTCTTTGCGTGTGGTTACTAAATTATCTTTGCGTAACCAAGCAAGGTGTTGTGATAGTGCCGATTGACTTAAGCCTAATTTTTTATTCATTTCGCCAACGCACATTTCTCCTTCATTCAGTAAATAACAAAGGATAAATAAACGGCGTTCGTTTGCGAGTGCCTTTAATAGCACCACGGCATGATCGGCTCGCTCCTGCATTAATTCAATATTCATTACGCACATTTTCTCCTAAAACTAACCCCTGCGCTAATATAGCGTTGCCTTACAGATATAGTCGGGACATAAAGCACACTTTTTGCTAGATTGTTTTCAAAAGTGGGACATGCTTAATAAAAACAAAGGAAACCTATGAAACCCTACCAAACAACGTTGATAACAGGCCTTTTTATTAGTGGTTTGAGCGCTTGCCAAACTCATATCGAAACACCAGTCAAAACAGATATCCCTTCTCAATTACAACAAACCGCTTTAGCCTCTTCGATTGGATATGACATTGTCGAATCTCTTACGGTAGAAGTAGGACCGCGCCTTGCTGGTAGTCCAAAAGACATTATTGCCGTGAACTGGGCAATGAATAAGTTAACCAGCCTCGGGTTTGATAAGGTTTATAAAGAGCCAGTACAGGTTCCTATTTGGGAACGTGGAGAAGCCAAAGCCAAGATTATCTCTACGGTAGAGCAACCTTTGGTGATTACTGCATTGGGTGGCAGCATTGCAACGCCAGTAACGGGCATTAGGGCTAGAATAGCTCGCTTTGATAGCCTAGAAGCATTACAACAAGCCAACCCTGATGATGTAAAAGGTAAAATTGCCTTTATCGATCAAAAAACGGAGCGTCATATAACTGGTGAAGGTTACGGAAAAAGTGTCGGCGGCCGCTCGAAGGGCGCTGTCGCAGCAGCACAAAAGGGAGCCGTAGCAATCGTCATTCGCTCAATAGGCACCGACCATGACCGCATGGCACACACTGGCGTGATGCGTTATCAAGATGGTGTGACTAAAATCCCTGCTGCGGCGATGTCTAATCCCGATGCAGACTTAGTCGATGCCATGTTAAAACGCGATCCGAATGCGGTGCTCGAGCTACATATGTCACCGAAGGATTTAGGAACGAATACCTCTTACAACGTTATTGCAGAAGTCACTGGCAGTAGTAAACCTAACGAAATAGTGCTGATTGGTGCCCATTTAGATTCGTGGGATGAAGGTACAGGTGCAATTGATGATGGCGCTGGTGTTGCGATTGTGACAGCGGCAGCAAAACATATTCAAGATCTTCCACAAAAGCCCGCTCGTACGGTGCGAGTAGTACTATATGCAGCCGAAGAAATTGGCTTAGTGGGGGGTAAGGCTTATGCTGAAGCACACAAAGCCGAGTTACCTCTACATTATATTGCTGCCGAATCGGACTTTGGCGCAGGTCCGATTTATCAAATCGATACTAAAGTAAGTGACAACGTTTTCGCCCAAGTTCAAGAGAGCATTAAACCAATGACATACAACGGTGTCGCCCTTGGTAATAATCAGGCCTCTGGCGGACCTGATGTCTCTATGCTACCCGCATTAGGCGTACCTGTTGCATCATTAAGACAGGATGGCCACGATTACTTCGATTATCACCACACACCTAACGATACCTTAGATAAAATCAATCCTAAGGCTCTGGCACAAAATGTGGCGGCATATGCTCAATTTGCTTATATCATGGCAAACTCAAATTTAGTGTTAACGCCCATTAGCACTGAATCGAAATAAGCCGCATAAGTAAATCATTCACCCATAAGAAGAAAAATGCCAGTCAGCTTAACTGACTGGCATTAAGCCTAAGCAGCTCTTTTTATTTAAGCCGTAATACGTTATTGCGCTTCACGTAAAAATGTTGGCTCATTCGGTTTACTCAATTCTTCACTGTAGTAATAACCTGCCACATCAAATGCTTTTAATTCATCAATCGAACTCACTTGCTGATCAATAATATATCTTGCCATCATTCCCCGCGCTTTTTTCGCAAAGAAACTAATGACTTTGTATTGACCATTTTTAAAGTCTTTAAAAACAGGAGTGATTAATTGTCCTGCTAATTGCTTTGGCTTTATCGCCTTAAAATATTCATTGGATGCAAGGTTGATAATGATCTCATCCCCCTGCGCAGCGACCGCATTATTGACCGCTACGGTGAGAGTGTTGCCCCAAAAATCGTAGAGATTCTTACCTTTAGGATTGGCAAGGGCAGTCCCCATTTCTAAGCGATAAGGTAAAATTAAATCCAATGGCCGCAGTAACCCGTATAGCCCAGATAAAATGCGCAACTGCGACTGAGTACGTTCAAGCTGTTCAGGTGTCAGGGTATCAGCATCAAAACCGGTGTAAACATCGCCTCTAAAAGCGAAAATAGCTTGCTTAGCATTATCAATACTGTAATCGGGTGTCCACTCGCCAAAACGTGCCGCATTTAAGCCCGCAATGTTATCGCTGACCTTCATTAATGTTGCTATGTCACTAGGGGTTAACCGTTGGCAAACTTGAATGAGCTCTTGGCTATAAGCTAAAAAATCGGGCCGAGTATGGGTTTGAGTCAAGGGAGGTTGCTCAAAATCTAGGGTTTTCGCCGGTGAAACCAAAATCAACATTAACACGCTCCAACAAATAAAATACGCCACTATGATACTGAACAAGCATAAAAAAACCACGTACGGATGACGTGGTTTTTCCGATAGCGCTAATCAGTGAACTTGAGCTTAGCGACTAACCGCAGATTCAGTACGCGATTTAGCCAACTCATTGGCACTATTGTCCTGCCAAATGCCATCATCAAGTTGTTCCATCAATTCGGGGAACTTACTGCGGTCAAACTCAGGCATTTTGCCGCTCTTTAATTGTTCACTGTAATCGTTGATAACCCTTATCGCCAAGCCAGATAACAGCAACAATGCGACGATATTGACCGTTGCCATTAGCCCCATTGACACATCGGCTAAGTTCCACACTAAGCTGATTTTGGCTACGGCACCAAACATCACCATGCCCAATACGCACAGGCGAAATAACGGTAACGCCTTAGTACTGTTACCCGTTAAGAACATCACATTGGTTTCGGCGTAGGAATAATTAGCAATGATTGAGGTAAAGCAGAATAGAAAAATCGCTATCGCAATAAAGGCACCGCCCCAATCACCAACATGATTCGACATCGCATTAATAGTAAGACGAATACCATCATCACTAGAACCTATGTCACCAGACAACAAGATAATGGCAGCCGTTGCGGTACAAATAACAATAGTATCAACAAAAACTCCCATCATCTGCACAAAGCCCTGAGATGCTGGATGATTAGGATTAGGTGAGGCACTCGCCGCCACGTTTGCTGCGCTGCCCATCCCCGCCTCATTTGAGAACAAACCACGGGCAATACCTGCTTGCATCGCCTGAGCGACTGTATAAGCAACGCCACCTGCAGCTGCCTCTTGCCAACCGAAAGCACTTTTTACAATCAGGCTAATAACTGCGGGTAATTGCTCTAAATTGAACAACACAATAATGAAAGCGATCAGAATATAAGCCAACGCCATAATTGGCACGATAAACTCAGATACTCGCGCAACTTTACGTAAGCCGCCGACGATAACAAAACCACTGGCTAACACTAAGCCGATACCGACATAGGTCGGATCGAAGCCAAACACGCGCTCCATCGCCCCCGTAATGGTATTAGCTTGCACCGCGTTAAACACCAAACCAAAGGCGATGATCAGGAAGAAAGCGAACAACACCCCCATCCATCTCTGACCAAGTCCCTTCTCCATATAATAAGAAGGGCCACCACGAAATTGGCCGTTGGTATCACGCACCTTATAAACCTGCGCAAGAGTGGACTCTACCATAGCCGTTGCCATACCCAACATGGCAATTAACCACATCCAAAAGACAGCGCCAGGTCCGGCGGAGCCAATGGCCACCGCTACCCCCGCCATGTTTCCGGCACCCACACGGGCCGCCATACTCGTACAGAATACTTGGAATGAAGACAGACCACTTTCACAGCCTTGGCGGCTCATGGTCATGACTTTTAGAGAGTGTTTGAAGTGTGTAAGTTGAATAAATACAAGTCGTAAGGTGAAATAGAGCCCCGCACCCACCAGTCCGTAAACGAGCAATTTGCCCCAGAGCAGTGCGTTCAAAAAGTTTACAATCGTTTCTAACATATTATTTTACTTCTTCCCGTAGCAAATGCCCTCCCCCACCTATACTTAGCGAGGTGCAACATTTGTGGTGAATGAATCCTTCCAAATAAAGGTAAGAATATCGGTAGATTTATTCTTTCAAATTATCCTTCCGTGAATTTACAACATCACGGCTACCGAATTCAACGCAGCAAAATAGCACAGTATTCGAAATTACTCATGTGATCAAGCCTAGGTTTTCATTGTTAAATAGCTACAAGCTCACGATCATAAAGCTTAGATAAGTCACTGTTAATATTAAATTAACAATTTAACAAACTTCATTCACATGCGTTAACGACAAACACAAGTTTTAAAATTTGGATGCAGGGCACATTTTTGTAATAAAATTACAAATATAGTAACTCCAAGAAAACATTATTTACTTCCGTCTGCTCTAGTGAGGCTTAATATGACGACAACACATGAGATAAATGCTCTTAAAAAATACGTAAGAGCCACTAACTTCCTAGCCACCTCCCAGATTTACTTAAAGCAAAACGTACTTCATAAGCGCCCACTAGCGCACTCGGACATTAAGCCTCGCTTGCTCGGTCACTGGGGAACCTGTCCAGGTATCAACTTTGTCTACGCGAACGTTAACCGACTCATTGTAAAACACAATCGTCCCTTTATTTACTTAGTTGGTCCAGGACACGGCTTCCCTGCCGTACAAGCTAACTTATTCATTGAAGGCTCTCTAAGCCACTACTATCCAGAAACCATTCCTTATAATGAAACGGGCATTGAGGATATTTGTAAAAAGTTCTCAGCAGCATACGGTTATCCTTCACATGCTAATCCTGAAGCACCAGGACAAATTCTGGAAGGTGGTGAATTAGGTTATTCATTATCCGTTGGCTGGGGCGCAGTGCTTGATAACCCCGATCTTATCGCGACAGTATTAATAGGTGATGGAGAATCAGAAACAGGCCCATTAGCCGCATCTTGGTATGCAAACCGATTGGTATCACCTGCCACCAACGGTGCTGTGCTACCTATCGTCCATATTAACGGCTATAAAATTTCTGGCCCAACCCGTATGGGACGCATGAGCCATGAAGAATTAGATCTTGAATTCCGCGGTCTTGGCTACCACCCCATTATTGTGGACAGCGAAGCGGAAGAAGATATCTACGTTCAAATGGCAACCGCCATGGATACCGCTTATAGCATGATTAATGATATCCAAGCCCGAGCACGTAAAGGCGAAGATATTGTAAAACCTCGCTGGCCAGTGATTTTAATGCGCACAGCAAAAGGTTGGACTGGCGTAAGCGAATATAATGGTAAGAAGTTAGAAGGCAACTGCGAATCACACCAAGTGATTGTCAATAAATGCGCGACCGATAAAGGCCATCTAGCCGCATTGGATAATTGGTTAGCTAGCTACCAGTTCCAAGAGCTCTATCAAATCAATGCTCAAGGTGAACTGATTTTTGATGCGGATATTAGCTCATTGATCCCACCAAAACACTTAGCTTGTGGTCGCCAACATCTCACTTATGGTGGTGAAGTTGTTAGAGCTTTATCCAATCCAGATCTAGAAAAACTCAGTTACGGTCCAGAAGTACCACGCGGACACCGCGGTTACTCCATGCTGAAAATGGGTGAATGGATGCGTGACGCATTCAAACTGAACCGTGATCAACGCAATTTACGCATTTTCAGCCCTGATGAAACCTATTCAAACCAACTGCAAGCGGTATTTGAAGAAACCGACCGTGCATGGCAATGGCCAATTGAAAGCTGGGATGAAGATATGTCTCGCGATGGCCGTGTACTAGAGCTCCTTTCTGAGAACTTACTATTTGGTATGTTACATGGCTACACAGTGACAGGTCGTCATGGCATGTTCCCAACCTACGAGTCATTCTCGCAAGTAGTTTCATCCATGGCCGACCAATATTGTAAGTATGTTTATGCCAGTCAAGGGGTGCATTTCCGTAAACCTTTACCAGCATGCAACGTAGTACTTTCTTCATTATTAGAGCGTCAGGATCACAACGGTTACTCGCATCAAAACCCATCGTTCCTAGGTGCGATGTTAGAAAAACATCCAAAGATTATCTCTGCTTATTTACCAGCTGATGCAAACAGCACCTTAGTGTATACCGAACGTGCTTTTGCGGATCGTGACAAACTGAACATCCTAGTCGCAGGTAAAAAAGAGTTGCCACAATGGCTAAGCTTAGATGAAGCACGTAAACAAGCCAAAGATGGCGTCATGGTGTGGGATTTTGCTTCAGATGAAAATCCCGATATCGTCCTTGCTGGCTGTGGTGATTATGTCACTCAAGAATGTATGGCCTCTTTAGTGATCATTCGGGAAATGCTGCCTCGAGTCAGAATCCGTTTTGTGAGCGTCACCGAATTAAGCAGTGATGGTTTAGGTAGCCGTAAATTTAAAGAAAAACCATGGATGATGGATGAAATATTTACTCAAGATAAAGGAGTAGTATTTAACTATCACGGTTATCCAAATACAATCAAAAAGTTAATTTTTGATTACAAAGGAAGCCGCCGTTTTAGAATTAAAGGTTATGAAGAAGAAGGCTCAACAACTACACCATTTGATATGGGTGTGCGTAATGGAACTTCTCGCTACCACCTTGTTATTGATATGGCTTATAAACTATTTCAACAAGGCGTCATTGATGAGACTAAACACGTTTCAATCACAACAGATATGTTGCAAAGACTTGTTGATCACCGTAACTATATTAAAGCACATGGTGTTGACCCAACTGAGATCGAAAATTGGGTTTGGACTCGCTAGTAGTTAATTAAATTAACAAAATAAATACAATTTAAAGGCATCCAAAAGGATGCCTTTTTAACATCTCAAGTTGATTACAGGATGGAGCCCCATAAAAAAACTTCAGACTAAGCACTGGAAAATTTTAACAAATGCAGTGATAATTAACCGCTGGCTACAATACCAAAGGATCCCCACACTAAGTGCTAGCAATGTTTTGCTTAAAACCCGCAAAGCATATTGGTGGAGAATCATAAACAATGGACTTAGAAAAAATGATGAAGAATACATTAAAAGTAGTTTTACTTACATCAATGCTTCCACTTGCTGCCAGTGCATCTCAAGAGTTAACTCCTTGGTATGTTGGTGCAGGTTTAGGCGTTAATAACTATGAACACATTGCAACTGATAACGGCGATGATAACCCATACGCATGGGACATCTTCGCAGGCTATATGTTTAATGACTACTTTGGTGCAGAAATCGGCTATCGTGATCTAGGTAGTGCAGATTGGACTAATGGTGGCATTAGCAATGATGCAGATGTTAAAGGTGCAACTCTGGGCTTAGTCGGTGTATGGCCACTAGGTAACCGTTGGAGCCTGTCTGCAGAAGCGGGTGCAATGTACTACACCTTAGAAAACAGCCAACATACTGGCACAACTTCAAGCTCATACAGCTCTAACGATTTTGCGCCTTACTTTGGCGCAGGTGTTGGTTATAACTTCACCGATAATCTGAAGTTACAAGCTAAATACCGCCGTTATGAAAACTTAGACGACACAGACTTCAACACAATCGAAGCTGACAGCAACTATTGGGGCTTAGAATTAAGCTACCGTTTTGGTACTCCAGCAGCAGCGGCTCCTGTAGCTGCCGCCGTTGTTGCAGCAGCACCAGTTGACTCAGACAACGATGGTGTATACGACGATAAAGATCAGTGCCCAGCAACGCCTGCAACTCACAAAGTTGACTCTGTTGGCTGTACTATCTATGAAAACGTTAAAAAGCAAGAAGATGTAGGTTCTATCCAGTTTGCTAACGATTCTGCAGTAGTGAAGAAAGAGTACTACAAAGACATCGAAAGACTGGCTAACTACCTGAACAAGAACCCAGAATTCACTGTTGAAATCGCGGGTCACGCTTCTAACGTAGGTAAACCAGAATACAACATGGTTCTGTCTGACAAGCGTGCTGACGCTGTTGCTAAGATCCTTGTTGAAAAATATGGCATCAGCCAAAGCCGCGTAACTTCTAACGGTTACGGTATCACTAAGCCATTAGTGGCTGGTGACTCGAAAGAAGCTCATGCAGCTAACCGCCGCATCGAAGCCATCGTGACAACTACTGAAAAACAACCTGTTCTGAAGTAATTGCACTGTTAAGAATAAAAAAGTCGCTGCTTGCAGCGACTTTTTGTTTTTAAGGCATCGACACTACCTAACCTGATGGCGCTAAGACTGATTAAGTGGCATTCGCCACTATGTTTAGCAAGAAACGATGTAGTTTTACCATTTTTGTAATTTTTTTACATTGATGGTTGGAAAAGTTGGCAAAATCGCTTCTAATAGTCATCAGTTCATTTCTGAGTTTTGACCGCTATCTGAGAAGGATGTTTTTCATGGCAAATACATTAGAGCAACTCAAGTCATACACTACTATTGTGGCCGATACTGGCGATATTGAAGCAATTAAGCGCTATCAACCAGAAGACGCAACCACTAACCCATCACTCATTCTAAAAGCCGCTCAAATCCCTGAGTATAGCGCTCTAATCGACAATGCTATTGCATGGGCTAAATTACAAAGTGCTGATATTGAGCAACAGATTGATGATGCCAGCGATAAACTTGCAGTGAATATTGGCGTGGAAATTCTGAAACTGGTTCCAGGCCGAATTTCAACCGAAGTGGATGCCCGCTTATCCTTCGATAAAGAAAAATCCATTGCAAAAGCGCATAAGCTTGTTCGTCTATATCAAGAAGCAGGAATAGATAAATCTCGCATTTTGATCAAATTAGCCTCAACTTGGGAAGGCATTTGTGCCGCCAAAGAGTTAGAGCAAGAAGGCATCAACTGTAACTTAACCCTATTATTTAGCTTCGCTCAAGCACGAGCCTGTGCTGAAGCTGGCGTGTACTTAATTTCTCCATTCGTTGGCCGCATCCTCGATTGGTACAAAAAAGACACAGGTAAAGACTATGACGCAGTAAATGATCCTGGTGTCGTTTCTGTAACCGAAATTTACAACTACTACAAGCAGCATGGCTATAACACGGTAGTCATGGGGGCAAGTTTCCGTAATATCGGTGAAATCATCGAATTAGCGGGTTGTGACCGCCTGACTATTGGTCCTTCATTACTCGAAGAGCTAGCAAACTCTCAAGTCGCTATTCAACCTAAACTCATTCCTGCCAGCACTACAGTTGCTGCGGGTGAGCCTTTAACCGAAGCGCAATTCCGCTGGGACTTCAACCAAGATCCTATGGCCGTTGACAAGCTAGCAGAAGGCATCCGTAACTTCGCCATCGACCAAGGCAAACTCGAAGTCATGCTCAAGGCTAAACTGGCAAACTAAGTATCTTCGGAGACGATTCGATGACTATCTTGACCCAAAGCACAACCTGGAAGGCGTTAGCAGCCCATAGCCAGCAGATCCCGCATATGCGAGAACTCTTTGCAGGCGATCCTGCACGCTTTAGCAACATGTCGCTTTCTACCTGTGGCTTATTTTTAGATTATTCAAAAAATAGAGCAACACCTGAGACTCTCAACTTGCTGCTGACACTGGCGCAAGAAGCCAAGCTTGACGCTAAAATCAAGGCGATGTTTGCCGGTGATATCATTAACACCACCGAAAAACGTGCCGTTTTGCATACCGCACTACGCAGTACCGCGGACCAATCCATCATTGCCGAAGGTCAAGATATCGTTCCTGAAGTACAGCAAACGCTGAACAAGATGCAGCAGTTTGTCACTTCAGTCACCTCAGGACAGTGGAAAGGCTACACAGGCAAAGCCATTACCGATATTGTCAGTATCGGTATCGGTGGTTCATTCCTTGGCCCTAAAATTGTTTCCCAAGCCTTACGCCCATACTGGATAACAGGTCTCAATTGCCATTTTGTTGCAAACGTCGATGGCACCTCGATCAGTGAAAAACTCAAGCTGCTCGATCCTGAAACCACGCTTTTTATCATGTCGTCTAAGTCTTTTGGTACACAAGAGACGCTGACCAACACCTTAACGGCCAAAGCGTGGTTCTTAGCTAAAGGTGGTTCACAGTCCGATGTCGCGAAACACTTTGTTGCCGTGACCTCTAACGTGGCAAAAGCAACTGAGTTTGGTATTGATGCCGCTAATATCTTCCCTATGTGGGACTGGGTTGGAGGTCGCTATTCTCTGTGGTCTGCCATTGGTTTACCCATCGCTTTACTCATCGGCATGGATAACTTCCGCTCCCTATTAAAGGGCGCGCACCAAATGGATACCCATTTTGCCACTGCGCCTTTAGCGGAAAATATGCCCGTCATCATGGGACTATTCTCACTGTGGTATGGCAATTTCTTTAATGCTCAAAGCCATGTGGTATTGACATACGATCATTACCTTCGCGGACTTCCTGCCTACTTCCAACAACTGGATATGGAAAGTAACGGTAAATCAGTCACGCTCAATGGTACGCATGTGGATTACAGCACAGGTCCTGTGATTTGGGGCGGCGAAGGCACAAACGGTCAACACGCTTACCATCAGTTGCTGCATCAAGGTACTGCATTAATTCCTGCTGATTTCATTATGCCGCTGCAAAGCCATAACCCTATCGGTGAACACCATGATCAGTTAGCCTCTAACTGCTTTGGACAAACTCAAGCACTCATGCAAGGCCGTACCTTAGATGAAGCGCTGGCTGAATTGAGCAAGAGCAACTTGAGTGATGAAGAAAAGTTACTTATCGCCAAACACAAAGTCATGCCGGGCAATAAGCCAAGCAACACTCTGTTAATGGATAAGCTGACTCCAGAAACCTTAGGCGCACTAATTGCGCTCTATGAGCACAGAACCTTTGTCCAAGGCGCCATTTGGGACATCAACTCCTTCGACCAATGGGGTGTTGAGCTTGGCAAAACCTTAGGTAACGACGTCCTCGCCCGTATAGGTGCAGATCAAGAAGCGACTGCGTTAGATGCCTCAAGCAATGGCCTAATCAATCTTTATCGACGGGGCAAAATCTGATCGAACAAAAAGCCAGCAATTGCCTGTCTCTCATACACAAATCCCTGAACAATGCTCAGGGATTTTTTTTGAACTCATTCCCCGCATTGTGATCAGATCGTCTAGGGCTAAATATTCGAGGCGATTATGATGAAGATGATGGATCCAG
>NZ_JAKZGV010000045.1:0-33727 GCF_022557375.1 Shewanella sp. MM_2022_3 | reverse complement strand
CGTAGTAATATTGTAGTATGAAATGATATTCACTCTACCTGCGTAAACCGAATAGGGCGCAGACAAAATGAATGGGGATGCAAATGTCGAATGTTTTAGGGGCTTACGCGTTAGGGCTTGATTACGGCTCTGATTCAGTACGCGCGTTATTGGTGGATACCCAAACGGGCGCAGAAGTAGCAACCAATGTGGTGTACTACACACGTTGGAAGAAGGGGCTGTTTTGCGAGCCCGCGAAGAATCAATTTAGACAACATCCCCTCGATTACATCGAAAGCCTTATCGAGGTAGTGCAAGGATTATGGGCAAAAGCCCCCAGTGGCGCCGCGCAAAGAGTCTGTGGGTTGAGTGTTGATACCACAGGTTCAACCCCTATAGCAGTAGATGAAGCCGGTGTTGCCTTAGCCTTAAAACCAGAATTTGCGAATAACCCCAACGCCATGTTTTTGCTTTGGAAAGATCACAGCGCGATTCTCGAAGCTCAGCAAATTACCGCCGCAGCAAACAATGCAAGCGAAAATTACTTGAAATATGAAGGAGGGATTTATTCCTCTGAATGGTTTTGGGCCAAAGCACTATTCGTACTGCGCCATGACAGCGCGGTAAGACAAGCCGCCTACAGCTGGGTCGAGCACTGTGATTGGATCACCGCATTAATGACGGGGACTACGCATCCAAAAGTCTTTAAAGCAGGGCGCTGCGCCGCTGGTCACAAAGTGATGTGGCATGAGTCATGGAATGGTTATCCACCTAATGACTTTTTCGTTGGCATCGACCCCTTACTCGATGGTTTAAGAGACAAATTACCCCTTGAAACCTGCACATCCGACAAGGTTTGTGGTCAGTTAACCCCTGAGTGGGCACAGCATTTAGGGCTATCGACCGAGGTTATAGTGTCTTTTGGCTCATTCGACTGCCATGCGGGCGCCGTTGGGGCCAATGTTAAGCCCGGCGTCTTAACCAAGGTGATGGGGACCTCTACCTGCGACATTACCGTCGCCAGTTATGAAGATATTGGAGAGCGTTGTATCAAAGGGATTTGCGGTCAGGTCGATGGTTCCGTATTGCCCGGCATGATTGGTCTTGAAGCGGGTCAGTCCGCCTTTGGCGATCTTTACGCTTGGTTTAGGGATCTCTCCGCATGGCCGATGCAACAGCTCGACACTTCAGCGCTGTTTGATGACAACACCAGAGCCAAACTTATTCAGCAACTCGAGGCCGAAACCTTAACCGTGCTGGGCAATGCGGCCGCGAAAATCCCCGTTGGCGAGACGGGTATTGTCGCACTGGATTGGATTAATGGACGTCGCACGCCCGATGCCGACCAATCTGTTGCCATGGCTATCACAGGTTTAACCATGGGCAGCCAAGCACCGCAAGTCTTCAAAGCTTTAGTGGAAGCTAGCGCCTATGGCGCACGGGCCATTATCGAGCGCTTCAAACAAGAAGGCGTTTGCATTGACCATGTGGTCACCATTGGTGGGATCTCGAAAAAATCCGACTTCATTATGCAAACCTGCGCCGATGTGTGGAATTGCAATATCGACGTACTCGAGAGCGAACAAAGCTGTGCCCTAGGCGCCGCCATTTATGCCGCAACCGCAGCCGGGGTTTATCCCGATGTGTTGAGTGCCCAAGCCGCAATGGCCTCAAGCGTTGCGAAAACCTATCAACCGAATCCTGAAAACGCACAGAAATATCAAGCGCTTTATCAAGCGTACTTAGCCCTTGGCCACTATGTTGATGGAGCAAAATAAGATGTCTTTTTTAGAGCTAAAACGCGAAGTCTACGAAGCCAACATGGAGCTTGAGAAACGCAAACTGGTGACTTACACCTTTGGCAACGTTTCACAAATTGACCGTCAACTCGGCGTGATTGGTATCAAGCCCAGCGGCGTGCCCTATGAAGATTTGAAGGTTGAAGACATTGTGATTGTCGACCTTGAGAATCAAATCGTCGAAGGGCGCATGCGTCCTTCATCGGATACTAAGACACACACCTATTTGTATCGTCAGTGGCAGAGTATTGGTGGCATTACCCATACCCATTCAACCTATGCCACCGCCTGGGCGCAGGCCCAGATCGCGATTCCCTGCTTAGGCACGACACAGGCCGATTATGTGTACGGTGAAATCCCATGCACAGCTGTGATGCGCAACGATCAGATCAGCCGCGACTATGAAGAAGAAACCGGCGTGCAGATCCTCGATTGTTTCGCCGACCGAGATCCCAACGAGTCACCCATGGTGATAGTGGCAGGCCACGCGCCGTTCACTTGGGGCGCGAATGCGGCTAAATCTGTGTACCACGCCGTGTTGCTCGAAGAAATCGCCCGGATGGCGTATCTCACCAAAACATTATCACCAGGTATAAATCAGCTAAAACAAGAGCTTATTGATAAGCACTATTTGCGTAAGCATGGAAAAGACGCTTATTACGGCCAAAGCAAGTAATTGCCAGTCGGGTCTCATTTCAAACTAGAGAGAGTAATATGAAAGCCTTCAAACAAAAACAAGTGTGGTTTATCACGGGTTCACAGGATTTATACGGCCCGAAGGTATTAGAACAAGTCGCTAAAAACAGTGAGCAAATTGTTCATGGTTTTAATGAATCTTCCGCCATTTCGATGGAAGTGGTGTATAAGCCAACCGTAAAATCCCCACGGGAAATTCATGCCGTATGCCAAGCGGCCAACAGCGATGAAAACTGTGTTGGCGTCATTCTGTGGATGCACACTTTCTCTCCCGCCAAGATGTGGATTGCTGGCCTGAATGAATTAAGCAAGCCATTCATGCATTTACATACCCAGTTCAATGCCGAGCTCCCTTGGAGCGAAATCAATATGAACTATATGAACACCCACCAAAGTGCCCACGGTTGCCGCGAATTTGGTTTTATCGGCACTCGTATGCGTAAAGAGCGCAAAGTGGTTGTGGGTCACTGGCAATCGAGCGATGTACAGGCACAAATCGATGATTGGTGCCGCGCAGCAGCAGGTTGGCACGAGAGTCAAAACCTGCGTATCGCCCGCTTTGGCGACAACATGCGTCAAGTGGCCGTGACCGAAGGCGACAAAGTTGCCGCACAAATTCAATTCGGTTACGAAGTGCACGCCTATAGCTTAGGTGAACTTAATGAAGCGATTGCAGCCATTGCCGAAGGCGATGTAACCGCACAGCTCGATCGTTACGCCAGCGAATACCAAGTGGGTAACGAACTTTTTGGTGATGAATACCAATTAGACCGTTTAAGAAAAGAAGCCAAGATTGAACTCGGCTTAACCCAATTCTTAACCCAAGGTGGATTTGGTGCCTTTACCAACTGCTTCGAAAACCTCACCGGCATGACAGGCTTACCGGGACTGGCTACCCAACGTCTGATGGCGAACGGTTTCGGTTACGGCGGCGAAGGTGACTGGAAAACGGCTGCCATGGTGCGCATTATGAAGGTGATGGGTCAAGGCCGTGCCGGTGGTACTTCCTTTATGGAAGACTACACCTATAACTTTGGGGTGACTGACCAAGTTCTTGGCGCCCACATGTTAGAAGTGTGCCCCTCGATTGCTGCGGCAAAACCGCGTTTAGAAGTTCACCGCCACACTATTGGTGTGCGTTGTGACGTGCCACGTCTGTTATTCACTGGTAAAGCGGGCCCTGCAATCAATGTATCGACAATCGATTTAGGTAACCGTTTCCGTATCATTCTCAATGAATTAGATACAGTGACACCACCACAGGATCTGCCAAATCTGCCTGTCGCGTCTGCGCTGTGGGAGCCTCGTCCGAATTTAGCGGTTGCCGCCGCAGCCTGGATCCACGCCGGTGGCGCTCACCACTCGGCCTATAGTCAAGCCATCACGACGGATCAGATTGTCGACTTTGCCGAAATGGCCGGCGCTGAACTGGTTATCATCGATGCCGACACTAAGATCCGCGAGTTTAAGAATGAACTTCGCCAAAATTCCGTTTATTACGGTTTAGCAAGAGGGTTATAATTCTTGCGCAGCAATAAAGCCGCCCTCGGGCGGCTTTCATTTTTCTGGAACCATTCATTTCATAGGGTTAACACAGATGTATACAGAATTTGACGGCATTATCTTCGATATGGATGGCACCTTAGTCGACAGTGGTCAGTTGCATGAACAGGCATGGCGACAAACCTTAAAGCACTTTGGTATCCCGATTGAGCCAGCCTTGATGCGCTCGTTAGCGGGCGTGCCTACTATTGGCACCTTAGAGATTCTGATCGCCCATTTTGGCGTCACGCCTACGGCCAGTTGCGAAGCCATGAACGAGTATAAAGAAGCCCTAGTGCGCGACACTATGCATTTATATGTGAAACCGACGGCATTAGCAGAATTTGCCAAGCAGAATCAGGGCAAACGCCCAATGGCGGTCGGCACAGGGGCCTACACAGAGGAAGCAATTCAAATCTTAACCCTGTGTGGATTGTTGGAATTAGTCGATTATGTGGTGGGGGCTGACCAAGTCGCGTCACCCAAACCTGCGCCTGATACTTTTTTACGCTGCGCCGAGCTGATGGGCATAGCGCCAGAGCGCTGTATCGTATTTGAAGATGCGAAGGCGGGCATCCAAGCTGCCGAAGCTGCGGGGATGTTTGTGGTCGATGTGCATGCTGAATTACAGATTGAAAATGACTATTTTCTAAGCGCTCAATAGCCGTTGCGAGCTTGTCCAATCACTGGCTACAACGCAAAATTAGGCTTTACAATGTAAAAGTTTGGGGTAAGGTAGGGACAATGAGTTTAAGGAAATCCCCATAAATTCTTAGCGTTAACAAAATTTTTATTACCTTTAGCATGAAAGGTAGTATCATAACATTTGTTTATCAGCGTTAAGTACCTTATCCAGCTGATTGGATTGAGCACAGAGATAGAGAGTTAAAGAGGGCACTATGGCAAATCAAGCAAATAACCGTCCGCAGAATATCCATAACTGGGTGGCAAGCGAATTAGGTTCCCGCATTGTGGGCGGCTTTTATGCGCCAGGTGAATATATCCCTAACGAAAATGCTATCTGTGAAGAGCTGGAAGTCTCACGCACCTCCTTAAGGGAAGCCTTTAAGGTGCTCACAGCAAAAGGGCTTATCGAGTCTCGCCCTAAGCTTGGCACTCGAATTCGTGAGCGTCGCCACTGGAATATGTTTGATCCGGTGATCTTAAACTGGTTTTCCCAATCGAAACCTTCCCCTGAGTTTTATACTTCGCTCTATGAAATTCGTGCCGTATTTGAACCTGCTGCGGCGGAACTGGCTGCCAAGAAACGCACCCCAGAGCAGCTTGAGGTGATTGCGGCTGCCTATGCTAAGATGGAAGCAGCCGAATTAGGTACGGATGAAGTGTATACCTCGGATATCGATTTCCATATGGCGATTTTAGATGCGACCAATAACGAGTTTATGGTGTCTCTCGGCGTGTCGATTCAATCTGCGCTGCTCGAAATCTTTAGACTCAGTAGCACAATTCAGGATGACTTTATCCAATCCCTCCCTGGCCACAAAGCCATTTACACTGCGATTGCCGCAGGGGACAGTGAAGGCGCGAAAGCCGAGATGAATAAATTACTCTCGACGTCTCAAGATACAGTGCATAAAAATATCGTGCGTAAATAACGGCTTGCTTCAATTTTTAACGCCGCTTTACTGCAAATAAAAAGGTGAACTTAGGTTCACCATTTTTACTTTGGAGCGAGTAAAAAATAGGATTACTGCGGCTCGTTGATGCCTTCGCTTGTCATATGAATACGCTGTAGGGTGCCATCGGCATTGTAATGCAGCGGGTCAATTGCCACCGAACGTCTAAACTCACCGCCGCCATCCTGCGATGCGCCGGTATGGTAGATAAAGTAGGATTTACCTTTAAATTCAATAATCGCTTGATGGTTTGTCGGCGAGTTGCCCGCCACTTCATTTAAGATGCCTTGGTACTTCCACGGCCCCTGAATGCTATCACTGGTCGCATAGGCAATTTTTTCAGGGAAGCCTGAAGCGTATGAAAGATAATAGGTTTTATCTTTTTTATGTACCCAAAGTGCTTCGGTA
The DNA here is from genome assembly GCF_022557375.1 of Shewanella sp. MM_2022_3. NCBI lineage: Bacteria > Pseudomonadati > Pseudomonadota > Gammaproteobacteria > Alteromonadales > Shewanellaceae > Shewanella > Shewanella sp. MM_2022_3. The sequence goes on along the minus strand of NZ_JAKZGV010000045.1, from coordinate 27,666 downwards.
AAGTTAGGAACATCAATGGCATGGATCGGGCCATCGAGTTCAATCATGTTGGCTTTTAGCTTGGCAAATCTTGGCTTAGTGTTGCCCCAAAACAGATAGGCTTGCTTGTCATCATCGATAAAAACAGCAGGATCGATATCATCCCAATCAATCTCGGTATCTGTGGTCATATCATTGGTGATAAGGGCGCTGCCGCGGGCATCCTTGAAGGGGCCGAGTGGACTATCTGCAACCGCGACACCAATAGCAAAACCATTGATTTTGTTGTGTCTTGCCGTGACATACCAGTAAAACTTACCATCCTTCTCAATCACATGGCTTGCCCATGCATCTCCTTTTGCCCAGCTGAAATCCTTCACCGATAACTTGCTACCGTGGGCCGTCCAGTTGTGCATATCCTTAGAGCTAAAAACGAGCCAATCATGCATTTCAAAGAAGGTACGATTGTCCTTTGCAACATCATGGCCAGTATAAAGATAGACAGTATCTTGGTGCACTATAGCGGCAGGATCGGCGGTAAATACATCCGTAAACAAAGGGTTAGCAGCAATTGCCGCTGTACTGGCCGTGGTGATCAATGCCAAACAAGCACTCACACAAATACTAGAAAATGCCTTTTTCATACTTCCTCTATTGTTTTTTGATATTTTAGTATTATAGTAATACCAATACTTTTACGTGCTAGCAATATTAAAGTACAAATTGTTAACTCAGGGCATAAAGGTGCACCAACTCTCTGATAGTCGACTGTAATGCGGCTAATTGAATATGTCGGGCAGGGCACGTGCTTTGGAAAACGAAGGTGTCATATGAATAATAAAAAACCGAAAACACTTCGTTCGGCAAGCTGGTTTGGTAGTGATGATAAAAATGGCTTTATGTATCGCAGTTGGATGAAAAACCAAGGCATACCCGAGCATCACTTTCAAAATAAGCCTGTGATTGGTATTTGTAATACCTGGTCAGAATTAACGCCCTGCAATGGTCACCTGCGGGAACTGGCCCAAAGAGTAAAGAATGGCATTCGGGAAGCGGGTGGCATTCCGGTGGAGTTCCCCGTGTTTTCGAATGGCGAGTCCAATTTGCGCCCTAGCGCCATGTTAACGCGTAACCTTGCGGCTATGGACACGGAAGAAGCCATTCGTGGCAATCCCATCGACGGTGTTGTGCTGTTAGTGGGCTGTGATAAAACGACTCCGGCTTTATTGATGGGCGCGGCCAGTTGTGATTTACCGACGATAGTCGTCACGGGTGGGCCCATGCTCAATGGTAAGCATAAGGGCAAGGATGTGGGTTCTGGCACACTCGTATGGGAACTGCATCAAGAATATAAAGCAGGCAACATCAGCCTCGCCGCATTTATGAATGCCGAAGCGGATATGTCCCGCTCAACGGGCACCTGTAACACTATGGGTACTGCATCGACTATGGCCTGTATGGTGGAAACCCTCGGCGTGAGTTTGCCACACAATGCCGCCATTCCTGCGGTGGATTCTCGCCGCCAAGTGTTGGCCCATATGTCGGGAATGCGAATTGTTGATATGGTCAAAGAGGATTTGACCTTAAGTAAAATTTTAAGCCGTGATGCCTTTATCAACGCCATCAAAGTCAATGCCGCCATTGGTGGTTCAACTAACGCCGTTATCCATTTAAAGGCCATTGCCGGCAGGATAGGGGTTGAACTGTCACTCGATGACTGGCGCCATGGTTACACTGTACCGACCATAGTGAATCTTAAGCCTTCGGGTCAGTACTTAATGGAAGACTTTTACTACGCAGGTGGACTGCCAGCAGTATTAAGGCCGCTGTTTGAGCATGATTTACTGAGCAAAAACACGCTCACCGTCAATACCGCTAGCCTCTGGGACAATGTTAAAGAGGCGCCTTGTTATAACCAAGAGGTGATTATGTCACTTGAAAATCCCTTGGTCGAAAATGGCGGCATTCGCGTACTGCGCGGCAATCTCGCGCCTCGCGGCGCAGTGATCAAGCCCTCCGCCGCCAGCGCGCACTTGATGCAACACCGTGGTAAAGCGGTTGTGTTTGAAAGCTTCGATGATTACAACGCTCGCATTGGCGATCCTGAACTGGATATTGATGAAAACAGCATTATGGTGCTTAAAAACTGTGGTCCTAAGGGATATCCGGGCATGGCTGAGGTCGGCAATATGGGATTGCCACCAAAGCTTTTGAAGAAAGGAATTAAAGATATGGTAAGGATTTCCGATGCACGCATGAGTGGCACCGCCTTTGGTACCGTTGTTCTCCATGTTGCGCCAGAAGCACAAGCCCTTGGGCCGCTCGCCGCAGTACAAAATGGTGACATGATAGCGCTCGATACCTATGCAGGGATATTACAGCTGGAGATCAGCGACCAAGAGTTACAAGCCCGCCTAGCAAAACTCGCGGCGGTGAAATCCATTCCAATCAATGGCGGCTATCTCTCGCTCTTTAAAGACCATGTGCTCCAAGCGGATGAGGGATGTGATTTTGATTTTCTCGTGGGATGTCGAGGTGCAGAGATACCCGCACATTCCCATTAAATATGAACTCGTTTTCTTTTATAATGAAACCAAATAATTATTTTAATAAAAGGTTGAGTTATGAAGTTGACTAATCAATACCCGAGTTTACAAGGTAAGACCATTTTTATCAGTGGCGGTGGTACGGGTATTGGGGCTTGCTTAGTACGGTCTTTTTTAGAGCAGGGCGCTAAGGTGGCATTTGTCGACATTTTAGTTGAGGAGTCGGCTCAACTTTTCACAGGCCTTAAGCAGACTCAGCCTGACGCCAGTGTGAAATTTTATCACTGTGATCTTGTCGATGTAGCTGCGCTTAAAAGCGTCATTGCTCAGGTTGAAGACGATTTAGGCCCTATCTCAGTATTGATTAACAATGCCGCGTGCGATGAAAGGCATAGCATAGATGAAGTCACGCCAGAATATTGGGACCAATGCTTAAATACCAATTTGCGGCACTACTTTTTTGCCGTACAAGCGGTAAGGCCGCAAATGCAGCGGCTCGGCGGGGGTTCTGTTATCAATTTGGGCTCGATGAGTTGGCACAATCGTCAAGCGGGAATGGCGGGATATACAGCCTCAAAAGCAGGCGTCATGGGCTTAACTCGAGGCTTAGCCGCCGATTTAGGCAAAGATAAAATCCGGATTAATACCTTAACGCCGGGTTGGGTGATGACAAAACGTCAACTCACACATTGGGTAGATAAAGATACGGCAAAACATATCGAAAATAACCAATGTATTAAAGAATATGTAATGCCCGAAGATATTGCTGCTATGGCGTTATTTTTAGCAGCAGATGATAGCAAACTCTGCACCGCACAAAATTTTATTGTTGATGGAGGTTGGATTTAAATATCACAATAAAATTTCAGTTCATTGAATAATGAGGTGAGTGCTGAGTTTATTTTTAAATAAAAGGTAAAGCACTCACCATGCAACTCTCCGTCTCTAAAAAAAATGTAGAACATGCCGCATTTGCGGATGAATTACAATTAGTCACGCTTGCCAATAGCCACGGGCTTGAAGTGGTTCTATCAAATTACGGCGCTAGCATTTGGTCGGTAAAACTTTATGGCAAAGATGAGCAACCTATTTCATTAAGTCTTGGCTATCAAGATATTAAAGATTGGGCGACTAATCCCTATTATTTTGGTATTACCGCCGGCCGTGTCGCGAATCGTATTGGTAAAGCACAATTTCCTTTAGCAGGTAAAACGATTCAATTAGTCGCCAACGAAGGCAATAACCAACTTCACGGCGGACCTAAAGGATTAAGCCATTGCACTTGGCAGGTTGAGACTTTGCAGAACAGTGACAGTGTGGTGGCGGTTTTCAGCATTACCAGTCCCGATGGCGATCAAGGATTTCCGGGTAATCTTGCCATTAAGCTAGAATACCGCCTCAATGAAAACAATGAATTAATCCTAAGTTATCACGCCTCTTGCGATCAAACCACACCCGTCTGTTTAACCAATCATGCCTACTGGAATCTTGCCTCAAACAAACAGCAAGGTATTTTGGAGCATGAGTTAACCATCCATGCCAGCCATATTCTTGCCCTAGATAATGAACAGATCCCAACCGGCGAATTAATCTTAGTCGACGATAGCGCCTACGATTTCAAACAACCAAAGGCAATTGCCGCAGATATTAAGCAATTAGCTAATGGTTATGATCATTATTTTGTGATGGATAGAAATCCTGACAATAAAAACAGTTTGCAGACAATTGCAGTGTTAAAAGATCCGCTTTCTGGCCGAGAACTCGAAATTAGTACCACGGAAGTCGGCGTGCAATTTTACAGCGGTAACTTTCTCGATGGCAGCCATATTGACGATGAAGGTTATAGCATTAATCAATTCCATGGGCTCTGTTTAGAAACCCACGGTTATCCGAATGCGGTCAATATTGATCATTTTCCGAATGTCATGCTTGAGGCAAATACTCAATATCAACAAATTACGGTACATAAGTTTAAGAATATTTAATTCAATAAAGGCGAAATAATATTTATTTATACGAGTTAGCCTGCTGATTTTAGCAGGCTAGGGGATCTCTGTTACCTAAAGTTATAAAGGGAATAATAATGAAACATAATAAAATCATTACCGCATTGGGATTATGGGCTGTAAGTGCCACTTGTGCCTACGCCACTACGGTAGGCTTTTCACAGGTTGGGTCTGAGAGTGGTTGGCGAACGAGCTTCAGTGAAGCAGTTAAAGCTGAGGCCAAACAGCGGGGTATAGATTTAAAATTTGCCGACGCTCAGCAAAAACAAGAGAACCAAATCAAAGCCGTGCGTAGCTTTATTGCCCAAGGTGTGGATGCCATTATTATCGCACCCGTGGTAGAAACAGGCTGGAAACCCGTACTCAAAGAAGCCAAACGTGCCCACATTCCTGTGGTGATTGTCGACCGTAATATCAAGGTCGATGATGATTCCCTATTCCTTACCCGTATCGCCTCCGACTTTACCGAAGAAGGCCGCAAGATTGGCCAATGGCTAATGGATAAAACCCAAGGCAACTGCGATATCGCCGAGTTGCAGGGCACGGTAGGTGCAACCGCAGCGATTGATCGCGCCGCCGGTTTTAACCAAGTGATTGCCAATTATCCCAATGCCAAGATCGTTCGTAGCCAAACCGGCGAATTTACCCGCGCTAAGGGTAAAGAAGTGATGGAAGGTTTCCTCAAGGCGCAAAACGGTCAGCCACTGTGCGCCGTGTGGTCGCATAACGATGAAATGGCCCTTGGCGCCGTGCAAGCCATTAAAGAAGCCGGTTTAAAACCGGGCAAAGATATTCTGATTGTATCCGTGGACGGTGTTCCCGATTACTTTAAGGCGATGGCCGATGGCGATGTTAATGCCACGGTTGAGCTTAGCCCATACTTAGGCGGCCCTGCATTTGATGCTATCGATGCGTACCTGAAGGGTAACAAGGAGCAGCCTAAGCTTATCAGCACCACGGGTGATGTATTTACCCAAGAAACCGCTGCCGCCGAGTACGAAAAGCGTCGCCAGCAATAGTCAGATTGACGCTTTCTTGGGGAATAGCTATGAGCCTTATTTTAGAACTCAAGCAGATCAGTAAGCACTATCCGGGCGTAAAAGCCCTTGAGGATGTGAGTTTGCGGTTATTTGCGGGGGAAGTTCACGCTCTGCTCGGCGAAAACGGTGCGGGTAAATCGACGCTGGTGAAAGTGATGACGGGCGCCCAATCAAAAGATATGGGCGACATCCTCTTTCTGGGTGAGCCGCAACATTTCAACACACCAATGGATGCGCAAAAGGCGGGGATCAGTACGGTTTATCAGGAGGTGAACCTAGTGCCTAACCTGACCGTGGCACAAAATTTGTTCCTTGGTTACGAACCGCGCCGCCTTGGTCTTATTCATTTCAAAAAAATGTATGCCGATGCGCGCGCAGTGTTGACCCAGTTTAAGCTGGATATCGATGTTAGCGCGCCGCTGTCGGACTATTCCATCGCGGTGCAACAACTCATTGCCATCGCCCGTGGTGTTGCTATGTCGGCCAAGGTATTAGTGCTCGATGAGCCTACGGCGAGCTTAGATGCCAAAGAAGTGCAAGTGCTGTTTGGGATCTTAAACCAGCTCAAATCCAAGGGTGTGGCCATCGTTTTTATCACTCACTTCCTCGATCAGGTTTACCAGATAAGCGATCGCATTACCGTGCTGCGTAACGGACGTTTTATTGGCGAATATCTTACGGCCGAGCTGCCACAACCTAAGCTGATTGAAGCCATGCTCGGGCGCTCACTGCAGGAGCAATTAGTCGATAAGCAGGAAAAGGAACGCACGGTTGCCAGCGCCGATGCGGTGTTGTTATCCCTTGAAGGTGTGTCGGTGAAAGGCTCGATTCAATCGATGAATCTTACCGTACCTAAGGGGCAGGCGGTCGGGCTTGCGGGTCTTTTAGGATCGGGGCGCAGCGAAGTCTGCAACGCCGTATTTGGGCTGGATTTAGTCGATAGCGGCAGTATTCATTTGGCGGGGCAGAAACTCAAGCTGTCGCAACCGGTGGATGCGATCAGCGCCGGGATAGCCCTGTGCCCTGAAGATCGCAAGATTGACGGCATTATTGGCCCTCTGTCGATTCGCGAAAACATTATCCTCGCGCTGCAAGCGCGTATCGGTTGGTGGCGTTATTTATCTAAAGCTCGGCAGCAGGAAATTGCCCAGTTCTTTATCGATAAATTACAGATTGCGACACCGGATGCAGATAAACCCATAGAGCAATTAAGTGGCGGTAATCAGCAAAAGGTTATCCTCGCGCGTTGGTTAGCCATAGAGCCGATTTTATTGGTACTGGATGAGCCGACCCGTGGCATCGATATTGGTGCCCACGCTGAAATCGTCAAGCTAATCAGAAGCCTGTGTGATGAAGGCATGTCACTATTGGTCGCATCGTCCGAGCTTGATGAGCTTGTGGCCTTTTCAAATAAAGTCGTGGTGCTACGCGACAGATATGCAGTACGTGAACTTTCAGGCGCGGAATTAACCTCGCAGCACGTCATGCAAGCGATTGCGGAGGGATAAATGAAAAGCTCTGTCCAAACCCTATCGACCGAATCATTTTCGTCTGAGTCGAACTCATCTGAACGACAACGGATGCAGGAAAGCCACAAGACCATGGTTCAAGAAAAAAACGCCCGTTACCAAGCGGGCAAGTCGACCTCCATTGGTCGATACCTCTGGCCACTCTTGGCTTTAGGTATTCTGTTACTTGCCAATCTGTTTATTGATAGCAGTTTCTTTAATATCAGCTATCAAGACGACAGACTCTATGGCTCTTTGATTGATATCTTAAATCGCAGTGCACCCGTGGCGCTGCTCTCAATTGGTATGAGTCTCGTGATTGCCACTGGCGGTATTGACCTATCGGTTGGTGCCGTGATGGCGATTGCGGGCGCCGTTTGCGCCAATCTACTGTTAGTGCCGGATTTAAGCTTAGTCATCGTCATTGCTGCGGGCTTAAGCGTTGGGCTCTTAGCCGGTTGTATTAATGGTGGTCTGGTGAGTTTCTTAGGCATTCAACCGATTGTCGCAACCTTGTTGCTTATGGTGGCAGGGCGCGGTGTTGCTCAGCTTATCAACCAAGGGCAAATTATCACCTTCCAGCACCCAGGCTTTGCCGCTATTGGCGTAGGCCAGTTTTTAGGCCTGCCGATGCCAGTGTGGATTGTGATTGGGATGCTGATCTTTAGCCAATTACTGCTACGTAAAACCGCCTTAGGGCTGTTTATCGAAGCGGTGGGCTGTAATGCCAAGGCGAGTCGTTACCTTGGGATCAACGATAAATCCATCAAACTGTTTGCCTATGCCATTGCGGGTCTGTGCGCGGCATTGGCCGGCATGATCAGCACCGCCGATATCCAAGGTTCAGATGCGAATAATGCCGGACTGTGGCTTGAGCTCGATGCCATATTAGCAGTGGTTATTGGCGGCGCCGCACTCACGGGCGGGCGTTTCTCCTTGATTCTGTCGGTCGTCGGCGCGCTGATCATCCAAACCTTAGCAACCACGATTATCGTCAGCGGTTTACCCGCTAAATTTAACTTGCTGATCAAGGCCATCGTTATCCTGACCGTGCTGCTGTTGCAATCGGCTAAATTTAGGCGCCAATTGTCGGCGCTATTCAAATCCAAGCGCCAAGCGGATGCAAAACCAGCAGAAAAGGGCACAAGTGCAAAAGTCAGCACAGCGACAGGAGAAAAACCATGATAGCAAGACGTTTTATCCCGCTGTGGATCACCGCCTCATTGCTGCTGACGATGTTTCTGGTCGGCACCTTTCAGTTTGACGGTTTTGCCAGCGGCCGAGTAGTCACCAACCTGTTGCGTGATAATGCTTTTTTACTTATCACCGCATTAGGCATGACCTTAGTGATTATCTCCGGGGGCATTGATCTTTCAGTTGGCGCCGTCATCGCCTTAAGTGGGGTTGTCAGCAGTTTATTGATCACTGAGTACCAGTGGCATCCATTGTTGGCCTTTACGGTTATCTTGCCCCTTGGCACGCTGTTTGGCGCACTCATGGGCAGCATTATCCATGTGTATAAGTTGCAGCCTTTTATCGTGACGCTTGCGGGCATGTTCCTTGCGCGGGGCTTAGCGACGACGCTCAGTGAAGAGTCGATTGCCATTGACCATCCATTTTACGATGCGGTGGCCGAGATAAGCATTGCACTACCAGGCAATGCTGCGCTCGATTTAAGCTCACTGATCTTTATTCTGTTTTTTGTGATTATCGCCATTGTGATGCATTACAGCCGTTTCGGCACCAATGTGTATGCCATTGGTGGCAATCAACATTCTGCTGAACTAATGGGGATTTCCATCGCTAAAACCACTATCAGTATTTACGCCATCAGTAGCTTTCTGGCAACGCTGGCGGGCATTGTCTTTACCTTTTACACCTTCTCTGGCTATGCGCTTGGCGCCATTGGCGTCGAACTGGATGCCATTGCGGCCGTGGTCATTGGCGGCACGTTACTGACGGGCGGCAGTGGATTTGTGCTCGGCACTGTACTTGGAGTGATTTTGATGGGGGTGATCCAAACTTATATCACCTTCGATGGCAGCTTAAGCAGTTGGTGGACCAAGATTGTTATCGGACTCTTATTGTTCTTTTTCATCCTATTACAGAAACTCTTGAATGGACGCAAAAAACAACATGGATAATCGTCAACCTAACCTGTCGGTCTTTCGGCGCTTGCCTTTGACCTGTGGCTTACTCGCCGCATTGGCACTGCCATTAGCGCAAGCCGTGCCTGTGCTTGAGATTAGCCGCGCACAATCCCACAGCGCCACGGCGCAAGCCCTCGATGCGAAGGCGCCCTTTATCGAGAGAAGGGCGGATCCTTGGGTGATCCGCGATGATGACGGCAGTTACTACTTTATTGCCTCTGTGCCTGAGTTTGACCGCATCGAACTTCGCCACGCCAAAACCATAGATGGTTTACGCCAAGCAACGCCTAAAACCCTGTGGTGCAAGCATGAAACTGGCCCCATGAGTATCGATATTTGGGCGCCAGAGCTGCACAAAATCGATGGTCGCTGGTATATCTATTTTGCGGCCAGCAATAAGGATGTGCGTTTTCATAACCGCATGTTTGTCTTAGGCCTTGAGGGTGACTCGCCGATGACGGGCCAATGGCAAGAGCTAGGTAAATTACAGTCGGCGCAGGATGCCTTTTCCCTCGATGCGACCAGCTTTAGCCTGAAGGGCGAGCGTTATTTTATTTGGGCGCAGCAGGATAAGGCCAAGCGTTACAACACCGGTTTAGTGATTGCCAAAATGCTCTCACCAACTCAACTCTCTGATAACGAAGCCATTATCAGCGAGCCCTTATTGGATTGGGAACGTTTAGGCTTTAAAGTCAACGAAGGCGCAGCTGTGTTGGTTAAAAACGGTAAAGTCTTCGTGACCTATTCCGCCAGTGCCACGGACGACCGTTATGCCATGGGGCTATTATGGGCCGATGAAAATGCCGATTTACTCGATCCCAAGAGTTGGCATAAATCGCCAAGCCCAATCTTTACCACTGAGCCTAGCCTGAATCGTTTTGGTCCTGGCCATAATAGTTTTGTGCTGGCAGAGGATGGTAAAACCGAGCTGATGTTTTACCATGCTCGTAATTACCTTGAGCTGCAGGGGACACCATTGACTGACGGTAATAGACACACTTACTACCGCGCCATTCGCTGGTCGGCGGACGGTTTCCCAGTATTTGATAATCAGCAGAGCGATAGCCAAACCCTGCATCAGCAAGACACGCAATCCCGCGAATAAGCGAAATGCGTTTAACAGACACGAACCGCACACTTAAGTAATCGAAATAGACAGGTTTTCCATGATAAGAGCAACAAACAGCCCCCTAGTCGAGCAGCGCGCCGATCCCTTTGTGTATCGACATAGCGACGGTTATTACTACTTTACGGGCTCTGTTCCGACCTACGATCGGATTGAACTGCGTAAATCCAAGACCTTAGACGGCTTGAAAGACGCCCAAACCTTCGATATCTGGTTTAAACACCAAAGCGGCCCGATGAGCCGCCACGTATGGGCACCCGAGATCCATTATATCGACGGCAAATGGTACATCTACTTTGCGGCCAGCGAAGAAGAAAATATTTGGGCCTTACGCCCCTATGTGCTTGAGTGCCAAGGGCAAGATCCCTTGAATGATGAATGGATTGAACTTGGCATGATGCAGGCGGCCGATGGTGATAATAAGTCATTTATCGACTTTTCCTTAGATGCGACCATTTTTGAAAACAACGGTAAGCGTTACTTCTGCTGGGCGGAGAAAACCGGCGGTCAATTTGCGGCATCCAACCTTTATTTAGCGGAAATGGCATCGCCCATCAAGTTAAAGACGGCGCAATTCATGCTCACCACCCCAGATTACGATTGGGAACGAGTCGATTTTTGGGTTAACGAAGGGCCTGCAGTGCTTAAACATCAGGGGAAAATTTTTATTACTTTCTCGGCCAGCGCGACAGGTGCTTGTTATTGCATGGGTTATATGGAGGCCGATGAGCATGCTGATTTGCTCGATCGTAACTCATGGAAGAAAACCCGCCAGCCAGTGCTGTGCACTGATGTCGACAAGCAAATCTTCGGCCCTGGTCATAACAGTTTCACCGTGGCAGAAGATGGCGTAACGCCCATCTGTGTGTACCATGCCCGTGATTATGAACATGCGGTGGGCGATCCTAGCGTGGTGCCAAAGACAGATACCCGTCCATTAGCGCAAATTATTAAAGACCCACTCTATGATCCCAATCGCCATGCTCGGATGTTAGCGGTGGCATTTGATGAGAGCGGGCGCCCCTTGTTCAACCTCTACTAATTCATTTACCACCACAAATGATTCGATAACCGCGGGGCATGCTTCAGCAGCCCCGCTTTTTTATGCCTGACTGAAGCGCGATTGTTTAGGCTCGCACGCAAAACAAGCTATTCCAATCGCTATTTCAATCACTTAACCGATTCAATCTTTGAAGCTAAAGATGTTATATTGCCGCCCGAGCATTCACATTGTGGGTAGGAGTCCTGCCTGAATGTGGGAGTGAATTTCAGTGATGATGATTTTGCCAAGATCGAGGAGTAGGGATATGGCGATAAATAAGGACAAGCTTAGTGCGGATATTGAAGCTGGATTGGAAAACTTAGCTCAGGAACTCGCTCTGGCACTAGCAGAATATTACGATTGGTGGCTGTCACACTATCCGGTGCAGACCCTCTACGGTTTTTGCCTATACAGCACGCCCTTAGTGGAATATCTAGGCGTTACGCTTTTCACTGAGGAAGGTTTGACTGCCGTCGCAGAGCAATATCAAAACGATCATCGTTTTCGACATAAATCCCTCGCAGAGCTTAAGCAAACGCTGCGTTGGTCGGCCTGCGACTCTCCACATCACGATGAAAATGAAGATATTTTTGAGGCAGTTAACGACAAACTTCAATTGCTGCTTGAGGACGCTGAAGCGCTTGAGTCCGAAGAGGCATTTGATGCTTACCTTAAAGCCTTGTACGCCATATTAGTCAGGGCGCTCAATGAGGTTAAAGCTATGCGCCCGCTAAACCCGCAGGCAATATTGTTCTCCGTCTGGTTTGGCGATCAAAGCGATGCTGATATCGATTATTTTGTTCAAAGTTGCAATCATAAAGAGATGGTTGCTAGTTTTTATCAGCAATGGCGATGAATATTGCCAACAAAAATTTTCAACTCAACTGGCTTATTTCGTCTGTTACCGACGTCATCCAACTCAATATTGACTGAAATGGTGACTGAAATATTGACGGCTAGTGGCTGTTACTTACGGCGAGTCGCACAGGGCCACCAGCAAACATCAGGTAATGCCTAGCGCAGAATCGGTGGGTAAGGGGATAAAGAAACAAGGGAAAGCGTCTCACTTTCCCTTGTCTGAATGAGCGTTTTTAGCCCAAGTTCACATATTGCGCTCGGGATGCTCGGCTTATTGAGTCGAGCTTGGCTCACTTTTTAGCAGACGCACCTCATATAAACCTCCGGCAATCGAGTCCGGTTTTGCCACAAATTTCACCCTGAAGGGCACTGTGCTATCTAAAAGCATATCGGCGGGAATAGGGTAGTCGACACTATAAAATGTTGGCCCCTTATCGGCAGGCAGAGTGACTTCGGCAAGGCGTTTATCGTTGATCAAAATGTCAAAACGTCGCCCTGCATCCAAACCCAAGTAAGTTAAGCGCAATATGGGTTGCGGTTCACCTTTGGCATCGAGTTGATAGCTAAACCAATCCTCGGCATGGCGCCAATGGCGATTACCATTAAGGCCCGTTTCACTCTTTGATGCCTTAAAGAAATGATCCGACTCAGGTTGCTGCTCACTGGGCTGCACACTATCTAAGGTTTGCGCCATCAGCTTGGCTTCCATTTGGGCTTTTTGAGCTAACGCTTGCTGTTTTTGTTGCCATTCATCGGGGGCGCTCTGGCCAAAATACAAGGTATAGCGGCTGTCGTGCAGGCGAAAGAAGGGGATCAGCGTGATGGGGCTCGCTTGCAGGGACGAGAGGATATGGTTGTCGAGTGCACGTTCGTAGTAATCGATATAACGCAAATGTCATACGGTGTGATAAAAAAGCCCCTTGGCAGGGGCTTTTTCATATTTGGGCAAAATGACCATAGTTGAATTAAATGGTCATTAAATGAATTACGCCGAGACTTGGCTCGTCACGGCCTTTGGATTGACCTCTCGGCTGGCATCCGCTTGGCTGAAATTCTCCTGCTCGGGTAAAGCCTGTTTGATTTCTTCATAAACGCGGTCTGAAATCTTATATTTGAACATCAGTAAGCCCATCAGCGCGTGGAATGCGCCAGGGATCACCGTCAGCATTAACGAAATGCCGGTCAACGCAAACTCGCTTTGGGTTTCACCGGGTTGATAGTTGAAGTAGGTAAGCAGCATACCGACTACAAATCCCGCTGCGCCCATACCCGCTTTTTGGGCGAATGAGATCCCGCCAAAGGCAAGGCCAGAGACCCTGTGGCCCGTTTTGACTGTGCCATAATCCACCGACTCGGAAATCACCGACCAGAAGACAGGCGCATGTAAATCCACCACAAATGAAATCGCAAAGTAAAGTATGAAGGCCAGCACTATGTCCCCCGGTTGCACGGCAAAGAACATAATGACGCTTAAGATCCCAACCGCGATTTGGCTGTAACGGAAGAGTTTAAGTTTGCAGTAACGCTTAGTGATCCAAGTCGAAGCCACCATGGCCAGAATCGCTGCGCCCACACCGGTCGATAGAAATGCTGAGAGCATTTTGGCATCGCCGCCCAAGTAGTAGGTGGCGTAGTAGGCAGCTACCGATCCGCGGATCACATAGCCAATGGTGCCAATCACACAAATCGCGGTTAACACTAACCATTGATCGTTTTTAAACAATAATCGCAGTTGCATGGCGACAGGCTTAGTTTCAACCTTATAAGCCACGCGCTCTGTGGTCGTGAAAAAGCAAAATAAAAACAACAGTGTTGCCATTAATGCCATCACGCCCATGGCTTTTTGATAGCCCGCGGCAATGTTCTCACCGCCCCAGGCCGACGCTAACATAGGCACGATAATGGTCACTAAAAAGGCGGCAATCTTTGCGAAGAACAAACGATAACCGTTGGCGGATAACCGCTCTTTCGGATCGTCGGTGATCACGCTGATAATCGAAATATATGGGATAGTCACAGTGGTGAAGATGATAGTGACCAGAATATAGGTCGAGTAGGCCCAGATAAGCTTGGCATTGTAATCCCAATCCGGGGTTGAGAAGGTTAAGAACACCGAAATACCAAAGGGAATCGCCATAAACAGGAAGTAGGGGCGATATCTTCCCCAGCGGGTGGTTACTTTATCGTTAATAATGCCCATTAAAGGATCAGTAATGGCATCGATAAGACGGACCAGCAGGAACAAAATCCCGACATCGGCGGGCTTTAACCCAAAAATATCGGTATAAAAGAAGGTAATAATTAACATCATTGACGAAATCACCACGTTAACGGCCATGTCCCCGGAGCCGTAACCGATCTTTTCAATGACTGACAATTTATGAGAACTCATCAGAAATCCTTATTATATTTATTATAAACAGTGAGTTATTGTGTTATTTTGCGATTTACCGCATCCGCAATGTTAACACATTTTTCTCCTGTTAATTTTTTTGCATTTGATTGTTACTTCCTTGTCCGATAGTATGATAACTTAATTCATCATACAATAGCATAATAGCTATTTTATTAAATAGGATGAGGTAATAAGGAGAATTAATGCCAGCCATAAGAATCACACCGAAAACAGCCCTAAAACGTCACCTTAAGATGCTCAATTGTGCGCTGCTGGGCATATTGGCAACTCTAGGCCAAGTAAGTGCCAAGCAGGTGAGTATTCATGATCCTGTGATGGCGAAAGAGAACGGGCAGTACTATCTCTTTAGCACTGGCCCTGGCATTACCTATTATTCCTCAAAAGATAAAATCCATTGGACGCTGGCGGGTCGAGTATTTGAGACCGAACCTAGCTGGGCAAAGGACGTTGCGCCAGAGTTTAACGGCCATTTATGGGCACCGGATATTATCGAGCACAACGGTTTGTTCTATCTGTATTACTCGGTATCAGCCTTTGGTAAAAACACCTCGGCCATTGGTGTGACAGTCAATAAAACCCTCGACAAAAACTCAAAGGACTATCAGTGGGCAGATAAGGGGATCGTTATTCAATCAGTGCCAAATCGTGATGCATGGAACGCGATTGATCCCAATATTATTGTCGATGAAAAGGGCACGCCTTGGATGAGCTTTGGTTCCTTCTGGCAAGGGTTAAAACTGGTCAAACTCAACCCAGACTTTATTTCCATCGCCAAGCCTGAAGAATGGCACACGCTAGCCAAGTTAGAACGCCCGGCATTGCTTGGTGAAACCGAACCGGGTCCTGCACAAATCGAAGCGCCTTTTATCTACAAAAAAGATGACTATTACTATCTTTTTGTTTCCTATGGCCTTTGCTGCCGTGGGGATGACAGCACCTATCACTTAGCCGTGGGCCGAGCCAAAACGGTGACTGGGCCTTACCTCGATAAAGAGGGCAAAGACATGGCACAGGGCGGTGGCTCAGTATTACTGAAAGGCACTAAGGACTGGCCAGGATTGGGCCATAACAGTGTTTATAACTTCGATGGTAAAGATTACTTAGTCTTTCATGCCTATGAATCCGCCGATAATGGCTTACAAAAACTCAAGATGGCGGAACTGAGCTGGCGCCAAGGTTGGCCCGTAGTCGATCCTAAGGTGCTCAATCAATACCAGAGCGTATTAGTTGCACCCGAAGGAAAATAATAATGACTCATTCTATCAATAAAGTAATGGTCGCCATCTCCCTTGCGATGGGACTTGGCTTCACCAGCTTGGGAGCGGTTGACCTACATGCAGCAGAGAGTGCGAAGGGCGCGGATGAAAACCGCATTACCGCAGCCACTTTCGCCAATCCGTTATTTCGCAACGGTGCCGATCCTTGGCTCGAATACCACAATGGTAACTATTATCTCACCACCACCACGTGGACCTCTGAGCTGGTGATGCGTAAATCGCCCACCATTGCTGGGCTTGCCGATGCGCCAGCCCACAATATTTGGAGCGGCACCGATAAGTCTAACTGCTGCAATTTTTGGGCATTCGAATTCCACCCTCTACAAACTGCGCAGGGACTACGTTGGTATGTGATTTACACCTCGGGCGTGGCAGAAAACTTCGATGGCCAGCGTAACCATATTCTCGAGAGTGAAGGCAGTGACCCCATGGGGCCATACAAGTTTAAGGGCACGCCAATGCCCGATCACTGGAATATCGACGGCAGCTATTTGGAGTATAAAGGCCAGTTATATTTTCTCTGGTCCGAATGGCACGGCCAAGATCAAGTGAACTTGATTGCCAAGATGAGCAACCCTTGGACCATCGAGGGTGAACATAAGGTGATTACCGCACCTATTCACGACTGGGAAAAATCAGGCTTAAACGTCAATGAAGGCCCAGAGATCATTCAGCACGAGGGCAGAACCTTTTTAGTTCACTCGGCAAGCTTTTGTAATACTGAGGATTATTCCTTAGCCGTGGTTGAACTCACTGGTGACGATCCCATGGATCCCGCCGCATGGACTAAGTACGACAAGCCTTTCTTTAGCAAAGCCAATGGCGTCTATGGCCCTGGGCATCATGGTTTCTTCAAGTCACCCGATGGGAAAGAAGATTGGCTTATATACCATGGCAACTCCTCGGCTTCCGACGGCTGTAGTGGCACCCGTGCGGCACGTGCTCAACCCTTTACATGGGATAACAAAGGCTTGCCTAAATTTGGTGAACCGATGGCGGATAAAAAACAATTGCCCGTCCCAAGTGGCGAGTTTGGTCCGATAACCACCCAAGTGGAAGGCGTAAAATACCGCATCGTAAGCCGTGAAATCGGTCAATGCCTAGTGACTAATGCTAAAGGTCAAGTCAGTGTCGGCAAGTGCGACGATGACAACAGTCAATGGGTTATCGACCCGAGTAACGATGGCCTATATCGCTTTGCCAATGTGGGGCAGGGAACCTTTTTAACTCAGGCTCAGTGCCAAGATGAGTCATCAACGGCACTGAATACGGCGCCCTGGGTTGCCTCCCGTTGTCAGCGTTGGTCGTTGGATTCGACTCGTGAAGGCTGGTTCCGCTTTGCAAACGATCGCTCCATCGGTAATTTACAGGCGAAAAATTGCAGTAAAAAGGCCGGTGCCGACGTGATTGCGGGGGAAAACCGTGTCAGTGAATGCACAGATTGGCGGATTGAGCCTGTGTCAACATTAGCCATAGTCAACGCTCACAGCGGCAGAGTGGTCAGCGCCGAACAATGTCAGCTCAAACCCAATGCCAATGTGGCTCAGTTTGAATACACCGGCGATGCCTGTCAGCAGTGGCAAGCAGTGCCGACGACGGACGGCTTTTATCGCCTGCAATCCATCCAACTTTCAAACAACAAGGCGCAACAATGCCTTGTGACCAACGAAGGTAATCTGGAGCTAGGGGCTTGTAATGCAATCGACAGTGAATTCCGCAGCGAATTGATGCCCAATGGCTCATTAAGGCTGGTGTCCCGTAAGGGCGGTTCATCCATGAAAGTGGCCAATGGCTCCTATGCCAACGGCGATAACATAGTGGAAGACGTGTGGAAAAACACCATTTCACAACAGTTTTACTTTAGAGAGGTGAAATAATTCATCCCTTTGAAATAACTGAGCATCACCACGGCGGTGGTCATACCCAAACAACCTGAAGATGTAGGATTCAGCGGGAGTTTAACGCACTTTAGGCAAGGCGGTTATTTGAGAACCTAGTGAACTAAGTTAAAAATAACCAACACAGCATAAAGTACGTTAAAGCCCGCCGAGACGGAGCGCCTAGGGCACTCTACTTCTGTGTTACATCAATTCAAAAGGTGGTCGATTTTTTCATTGATGCGCCTTGAATTGAAGCCCCCTAGGCGCTCTGAAACTCGTATCTTCAGGTAGCTTGGGTATAAACGCGTGCTTGTAATGTCGTTTAAGTTGAGGTCGCTTAACGGCATCTTGGTTGAGCCTAGTTTGCTCGGCACCAGAGCAGTAATTGTGTATGCAATTACTGCTCTTTTTTATCCCGGCTCTTTTTATCCAGTCATGGCCTGCCATAACAGTCGTATTGCCAGTAGCGTGAGAATCAAATCAAAAGCTAAATTGAAATGTTTGTCCGTTACTCGAGTAAGCATCTTAAAGCCTAGCCATGTTCCAATACCGCCACTGATAATCATACAAACGAACAGTGGCCACCATGGGAGTATAGGGATATCGACCCCCTCAAAAACGATAATTTTCACCCCATGTTGTAAGGACATAATCATTGCAAAGGTGGCTACGGTACGAAATCGATCAATCTCTAACTGCTTGATAAACGCCGCAACCAAAGGGCCAGTTGCCCCAACGAATAATGAGATAAAGGTCGTTATCCCACTCGCAATTAACATGCCCATAGTACCCAGTACTACACGAGGTATTTTGGGGCCCCAACAGGAGTACAAGATAAATAGGGCAATGGTGAGATACATCACCGTAGGGGGGATCGCCACTAAGACTAAGCTGCCCAGCGCGGCACCAACGAGCGCCCCCGGTAAGAATACCCTGATAATTCGCCATTGAATATGTTGCCATCCCAATAGGGCTCGTCCTAAGTTAGAGCCCAATTGCACTACGCCGTGGAGGGGAATAATCACTTGAGGCGGAACCACTTGCGCCATCACGCCCAATAACATCACACCACCGCCAATACCAAAACAGGCGGTAAAAAATGCAGTAAAGGCCGAGGCTAAGGTTAACAGCGTGAATATATCAATAGGGATCAGATTAAAATCGAACCAAGCGGTGTGCATAGCCAATATTCAAGGAAGAAAAATATAAACTAGCAAAGCTTGGGCTCAGACAAAAGCAATTTGATGAATAAGCATTAGAAAGATCGAGTAAAAATCTTGCCATTTATCTGATATAAAAAGAAAAAGCTAATCACAAGATTAGCTTTTTCGGTTTAAACAACAGTGGTCAATTAGAAGGAGTAACGCGCACCGAGGGCAAACGTTCGGGTGTAGATACTATTCGTGCGGTTATAGAGTACTGAGTCCTCATAGTATTCTTGATAGATATCATCAAGAATATTTGTCGCATCGAAGGTTAGTACAAATTCATCTGTTACGTTATAGCTAAATTGGAAGTCAAGCGATTGCTCCGGCTTACGATAAATGCCACGAGGCATTGCGAAGCTACCTGCGTCATAAGCAGATAAGAATTTGTCACGCCAGGTGTAAGAGAGGCGAGCACTATAAACGTCTTTATCATAAATCAATACAGCACTCATTGAGGTATCTGATACACCAAATAAATCTCGTGTTGTAGTTGCAATTTGCTCACCACTTTCACTATCAAACTCTGGGATGTCTTGGCTAGAATCTAAGAAGGTTGCACTCACTTGAGTACCTAAACCATCTAGGTAACTAGGCATATTTTCAGGGAAATACACCGCACCAAGTTCATAACCACTTAGTTTTCCATTCGAAGAGTTTTCTGGTCGGTTTAAAAGATATTTTTTTGTTTCACCATCAACTTCACGAGTGATAGTCGATACTGAGTTAAATACAAAACCTTCAATATCACGACGGAAATAAGTACCGAAAATAGAAGATCCCTCACCAAAGTAATATTCCAATGAGAAATCATAGTTTTGTGAAGTAGTTGGTTCTAACTTAGAGTTACCACTTGAAGCTTGACCGAATCCAAGCTTTGTTAAGTCTTCTGTATAGGAAATCGCAGTGGTTAAATCACCAAAGGCGGGGCGACGAATCGTTTCAGTGTAGGCAAAACGTGCAACCAGTTCATCCGTTAACCAGAAGCGTACCATTAAGCTTGGTAATAACTCCGCACTTCCATTGGTATCGGTGTCATGCACGAGATAATATCGAATGTCATCAACGACATCCTCAGTAGCATATTTTTTGCGTTCCCAAAAATCCATATCCGCATCGGCTTTCTCGTAACGTAGGCCGATTTGACCATCGACTTGCTTACCCCATAACTCAGTTTCAAAATCACTTTGGATATACGCAGCGTATGATTTTTCAGTGATGTCATAGTTAGTATACATAGCAAGAGCTTGTTCATCTGCACCGTACATCGTTTCAATAGCAGAACGATTAGCATACAAATAGTTACCGTTAGCGATAGCCCAGCTAGTTGGTACATTTCCACGGCCATCAAAGAAGTCAGTAGTTACGGTAAACATGTTCGGGTCAAGATCACTAAATAGAACATTAGTGTTTAGTGAGCCTGCATCGTACAATCCGTGTTTTGCACCACGTTGCTCAGCACGTACACCAAACTTCATCTTAGTGAAGATACCGTAGTCGAGGTAATAGTCACCATCGAGTGTCCAAGTAACTGAATCCCCCTCGTCTTTGGCACCGCTATCGTATACGTTTGCAGTTTGCCACAAGGATAATTGCGTTAAATCAGATTCATTAATAGCAGTGTCAGGGTTATCTAAATAAACCCAGCTAGGGACACCACCACTTTTGTCGTTATAGTCAACATCAACGCCGTAGAAAGTTTGAGTGCTATTCGCGCTTACACCACGCATCGCCAGAAATTGTGATTCATAGGTACTGGTTTGATAGACAACTTCAGACTTTAAGATCAAATTGTCAAAGTCCCACTTACCTCCTAAGGCAAATACGTAACTATCTGTTTCGTTGTGGCTATGATCTGAACTGCTAAAGCCGCCAACGTTATATGCAGTTCGCGATTTAACCACATTGGTACCATCATAAACTTCGATACCATCTTTGATCACTTGCTGCCAATTAGCCGAGGAATCAACATTGCTAAAGAGCATAGAGTTGAAGTTATCATTGCGATAACCGTTATAGAATGCTTCAAAAAGGTACTCGGAAGTGTCAGTTGGTGCCCATTGCAATGAGAAATTTAGTGCTGGACGCTCACGTTCACCGTTATTCATATTTTGAAACACAGCATCACGCATGAGCAGATATTCTTGACCGTTGATCAAGGCTCCTTCAGATGTATCAAGACCATGAGCTAAACCGCGGGTCCAATAAATATCAGGGATTTGTGTACCCGTTTCTGCGTAGTAGGGCAAGGACGCACCAGGAGCGACAACTTGATCGTTGTAATTGGTACGAATATAAGAAACGTTAACTAATGCACCGACTTCACCGATGCTGGTATCCCAGCGGTCGCTAATTAAGGCACTGAAATTGGGATCGATAGTGTCAGGCTGATCAGAGTAAATCCCTTTGGCTGCTACCGAAATTTTTTCTTCTTGAAAATCAAAAGGTCTATGGGTACGAATGTCAATTTGGCCTGCGATACCACTGGCGACTTGAGAAGAGGAGCGTGTTTTAAAGACTTCAACACTGCCGAGTAATGCCGCTGGTACGTCTGCAATTGCCACTTCACGGCCTGCGGCGGTGAAGATTTGGCGGCCATTCACTGTGGTTGTCACATCCGTTAAACCCCGAATGCTTACAGTATTGGCTTCACCTGAGGCGCGGTCGGTGACTTGAACACCCGTTACCCGTTGTAAGGCTTCAACGACGTTATTATCTGGGAATTTGCCAATATCTTCGGCAATGATGGCATCAACAACTTGAATATTTTGACGTTTGAGTTCTACCGCCTTATTTAAACTACCGCGGATCCCCTGAACCTGAATGATCTCCATCTCTTCGTTATTTTGCGCTTTACCGCTAGAAGAGGGCTGTGCCGTTTCTTCCGCCTGAGGCGATTGTGTCGCTTCAGGTTCTGCTGCATACGTCGCTTGACTAGCAAGAGCAAGCAGAATCGCACTTGCCAAATAAGTCTGTTTAAACATCTAGTTAATCTCCGGTAGTTTTATTATTTGACCCGGTAGCCTAAGACACCATCTGACGTCCCGGTCTTTTTTATTCCACTTCAGAGTCACGGACATCCCCACAGTGTCCCTGAAAATTTAGAATTTTGTAGCGTACTTTGCACCATGGCATCTGATGATGCTTCAAGTGCTCAATTAAGATCTTATCAAAGTGTTAAAATCATATTGTATGACCATTGACCTGTCAACATTGCTATTTCATTTTGATAATAAAGAGAGAGTGCATTTCTTAGAATGAATTATGGACAAGGAAAAAATTAAATTTTTAAAACAAAACAGAGAGATAGTTTACTGTTTGACGGTAGGTAAATTGGTGAGTATGCGGCAAAATCAATATAAATCGCATTGTATATTTAGCTTTAATGCCTAATTTCTTGCAAAAAATCATAAATCTCTTTCACAAGATATTTACTTCTTTCGTCAGAGTGCTAATGTAATTTTAGTGTTACAGTAGTATTGTATTACCAATATGTAATGCATTGATACACGATTAACCTCTAACTATCCAACACAACAATAAAAGGAACGACGCTCATGGTGCTTAAACGCTCATTCGTGTCAGCAAGCTTGATCATGGCACTTGCCGCCTGTGGTGGGGACGACAGCAGCTATAGTGCTAACGACACAAATACCTTTACACCTCCCGCTCCAGTGACTTCGGCGGATCCGACAATAGCAGGTGAGGTGAGCTATAAAAATGCAGTGGTCCATGATCCATCGATCATTAAAGATACTGATGGTACTTACTATGTTTTTGGCTCCCACCTAGCGGTGGCCAGCTCTACTGATTTAATGAACTGGACACAAATTGCCTCGGATGGTGCCGCCACGAGCAGCTTGTTTAATACCTATGTGTCAGAAATCGCTGAAGGCACGGCATGGACGGGCGGCTTTGTCGGTTCGTGGGCGCCGGATGTGATAAAGCTTGCTGACGGTAAGTACCATTTCTATTACGACTTTTGTGGCGGCCCCGATAAGATTGATTGCGTATCGCGCTCCTATTTGGGGATGGCGACTTCTGACAATATTCTCGGTCCCTATGTTAACCAAGGCTTGATCTTGAAGACTGGGCATATTGGGGCTGAAAACCCAGGCGCAAACGGTCAAATTTACGATGGCAATGTCGACCCTAATGCTATTGATCCAGCCGTGTTTTACGATAAAGATGGCGGCCTGTGGATGACCTATGGTTCCTATTCCGGCGGGATCTGGGTGATGCAGTTAGATCCTGCAACGGGTAAACCGTTAGCGGATCAGGGCTATGGCACTAAGATCATGGGGGGCAATTACAGTGCGATTGAAGGATCTTATGTTATCTATAGCCCTGAATCCGAATACTATTATATGTTTACCTCCTTTGGTGGTTTTGCCCAAAAAGACGGTTACAACATTCGTATCTCTCGCTCTAAAAATCCTAACGGTCCCTATTTCGATGCAGCTGGGCTCGACATGATTGGCGCAACGGCCGCAGGCAATATCGCCGACTATGGCGTCAAACTGATGGGCGGTTTCCAATTTGTGGCCCACCCTGGCGATGTGGGTCATGATCACGGTTATCTGTCACCCGGCCACAACTCAGCTTTTTATGATGCACAAACGGGCAAATACTTCTTGGTATTCCATACCCGCTTCCCCGATACCGACGAAGGTCACAGCGTGCGCGTGCATGAGCTATTTCTCAACAGCGATGGTTGGTTAGTTGCCTCACCACAGCGTTATGCACCGATCAACGGCGATAACATTGTCGATGAAATCGATGTCACTGGTGATTATCAATTCATTAATCACGCAAAAAATATTAATACTGCGGCACATAAATCAGTCCATGTGAAGTTATCCCGTACTTGGACCAATAAAGGCACTGTATCTGGCGATGTGACTGGTACTTACCAACAGGGTGATGACAATAAAATCAGCTTAACGCTAGACAATTTAGGCACATTTGAAGGCGTACTCGCCTGGCAATGGGATCCTGAACAAAACAAACTTATGCCTACCTTTAGCGCCATTTCTAATGATGGGGCGAGTATTTGGGGCGTGAAGCTCACCAATAAAACCACTGAGGAAATTTTATCGGCATCGGCAAACGGCATTAGCCTGCCGACCGAAGTCACCGAAGGCACGCTCGCCTTACCGATACAAGGTACCCGTGGGGCAACTATCGAGTGGCAATCGAGCGACGAGTCAGTGATCCGTGCCGATGGCACCATTATCCGACCCAACGTGGGCGAGGGCGATAAGGTCGTGACCTTAACCGCGACAATTATGGTCAATGGTAAGAAGGTGACTAAAACCTTCAAAATCACCGTATTTGCCCATAAAACCTATAACCGTATTGCCCTGTACAGCTTTGAGAATAACCTCAAGGATTCCTTGGGCTTATTTGGTGATGGCCAACCCACTGGCGATAGGATCTTCAAATCGGGCGATGCCATTGGCTACGCCACAGGCTTTGAAGGACAAGCCCTGTCACTCGATGGTACCCATGGGGTGTTACTACCATCGGGCATTATCTCCAGCTACGAGTACACAGTGTCTTTTTGGGCAAGTCCTGCGGTTATTACAGGGTTTACCACGGCATTCTTCGGCGCAGTTAACGAGCAAACCGCTGAAGATGGTAGCAAGTTCTCCAATACTTGGGTCAGCATGCTGCCACAGGGTTGGGACGGTAATACCATGTTCTGGAGTCACAATATTGATACCAGCGGCAGTGCCGCGGTTGAAAGTTGGTTTGATGGTGTAACCGGCGAGCGCATCGCTGAAAACACGTGGTCGCATCTGGCGTTCTCCGTCAATAAAGGGCTAGTTAAAGTCTTTATCAACGGGGTTGAGCGCTTTAGCCGCGGTAACCTTGCGAACTACTTTACGGGTGCTCAGGGCGTTTTCGGTCTTGGCGTTAACTACTGGGATCTGCCATACAACGGCCTCATTGATGAACTCAAAGTCTATGAAGCGGCATTAACGGCTGAAGAAGTCAAAGCCCTCGATATCGACAAGTTAGCCGACAGTGAACTCTTGTCCTCAGCAACGGCCATTCTGGAGCTAGGCGACTTATCGGCGGTGCGTAAAAATATCGAACTGCCAGTTACGGGTCCTTATGCTGCGGCGATTTCTTGGGTATCTTCAGATCCAACGACTATTGATAGCCATGGTAGCGTAACGCAACCTGCACGTGGTGAAGAAGACAAGGTGGTCACCTTAACGGCCACCTTAAAACTGGGTAATGCGACTCAAACCAAAGTCTTCACCGCAACCGTAAAAGCTAAGAATCCACCAACACCTGTAGCGGTTTACAGTTTCGAAGATAATCTTAACGACAGTACCGCTAACTTCGGTGCGGGCACTTTAGTGGGTAACCTGATTGGTGTCGAAGGCGGTAAAATCAGCTATATGGACGGCGCGGTAGGCAAGGCGGCGGTCTTTGATGGTGCCTCTGGTATTGTATTGCCGAATAACCTTATCAAAGACTACACCTACTCAGTGTCGATGTGGCTCAATCCTGAGCAGCTGAATAAGTACACTACAGCCTTGTTTGGTTATGCGACCGATTCTAGCTGGACCAGCGTCTTACCTGGCGGTCAAAATGATTATGAGCGCATGGTATTATGGTCAGGCACAGCGTGGTACGACGGTCGAACCGGTTTTGTGATGCCAAAATCCCAATGGACGCACCTGGCGTACACAGTGAATGGCGGCGATGTGAAGGTTTATATCAATGGTGAATTGAAGTTTACCGGCGCTAACTTCCCGGACGTCTTCTCAGTACCGACCACTAAGTTTGCGGTCGGGGTCAACTTCTGGGATACGCCTTTCAAAGGGGCAATCGATGAAATCAAGTTCTACGACGAAGCGATTACTGAACAAGATGTGGCTGATTTATTTAGCGAATCTAATCAATAACTGATCAGTTAAGCCAGATCGCTTGACGATCCCATTCAAAAGCTCAAAATCCGATGACCATTCGTCATCGGATTTTTTATGCAACTCACTACCGCGTTTGCACTGGCCGGAACCATTCCGAAAAGGATTGATAGTTTAATCGCAGAAACAGAGCAGCATATACTACCGATACAACGAGAATTAAGGGTTTATCCTCGATATGTCATAGCGAAACCAAGGAAATACCCAGTCAAAAGAAAAGGCCTGTCAGCTCTTAACTGATCGGCATTACTCTCAATGGTGCTTTAAATCAATGTCTTAAGATATTTAAACCTTGGCGATTATGAAGGTCATTTATCGACTATTATCGCGATAAGCCGGTAGCTAAAAGAACCACAAGCTATATTCACTTTTTTACCCTTGCTTCATCCCATAAGTTGTTTAAGATTAAGCCTTTCTTGATTACAGAGTTTATTTCTGAGTAACGCAATGCAAACGGTCACGGTTGGCGAGCTGTTGATGACGATCCCAGTAGGAAACCTCCTTGGAGAAGGCGTATTATGGGATGAATTACACCAATCCATTTGGTGGACCGACATTCTCTCCTCTGTGATTTATCGTTTTACTCTCGCCACCTGCACACTAGATACTTTCTCCATGCCGCACCGCGTCGGCTCCTTTGGCCTCACTGCAAAGCCTACAACACTGATCGTCGCATTCGATATCGGTATTGCGACTTATAATATTGAAGATCAAAGCCTGACATGGTTGGCGCAGCCAGAATCTCATTTTGCCGGCAATCGCTTTAATGATGGTCGCATCGATAGGCAAGGGCGTTTTTGGGCCGGCACTATGGTTGAGCGACGCGATACTTTGCAACAAACGGCAGCCCTGTATTGTCTGGATGAGAATGGGCATTGCCACCAGCGCCTCTCAAATCTCGAAATCTCCAACGGCCTATGCTGGAGCGTGGATGGGCGAACGCTCTACCATGCTGATTCGCCAAAACGCCAAATCTATCAATATGATTTTGATATTGAGAAGGGGCTATTGAGTCGTAAGCGCCTCTTTGCGAGCACGATCCATCACATTTTCCCTGATGGTTCCGATGTCGATGCGGCGGGTTATCTTTGGAATGCCCAGTGGGGCGGTGGCCAAGTGGTACGCTATCGTCCAGACGGTGAAGTCGATCTTATCCTCAAATTGCCCGTTACAAACCCAACCAGCATCGCCTTTGGCGGCGCAAAATTAGATTTACTTATCGTGACCAGTGCTAAACACTCACTTGACACATCGCAATTAGCTCAAGAGCCGCAAGCGGGGGATGTATTTATCTATCAATTACAGGGTATTTATGGCGTAACCTCTCCACGTTTTTGCGGTTAGATCTAAGTAAACATCAGCGTTTTTAGCGCAAATTTTGTTATCAAATCTACTCACCAATCCCTTAGACAAAAACGATTTACCGCGCTTTCAGGCAAAATCGCCGCTTATCGCCCCAATCATTTACCTTAAATTGTGATCTTGCTCAAAAAGCGGCTAATCGGTATTTTCACTCATAATTTGAGCAGCTAACGCCATTTTTGTGACGCGCATCAACAATAAGATTTACGGCTATCAGAAATTGGTACAAAGCGGACAAAATGACTAATCAAAATGTCCATATCAATAAAAGCGTTAAATCCTGAGAAATAACACCATTTAAAAATATTAATTCAAACAATCATAACA
>NZ_JAKZGV010000044.1:0-34380 GCF_022557375.1 Shewanella sp. MM_2022_3 | reverse complement strand
TCACTGTCTAAAGAAGGTGAGAAGCTGTATTTGGTTGCAGAAAAAATAGTCAATAGTTATAAAGAGTTTGATAGTGTTGTAGAATATTTTTTTGAAGAAGAACCAATAGTAATTGTTACTCAACCTAGGCTTTACACAAAGTATGTTGCACCTTATTTGACAGATGAGTTGATAAACAATAATTTATTTCATATTAAAACTGGCGAGTTGACAGCAATTAAAAGTTGGCTGGATAAGGAAGATGCTGACATAGTGATTACTGAAGGGTTATTTGATAGTCATTCTAGATATATTAATGAAGGTGTTATTGATGTATTAAAGTTTAGTTGGGCTAAAAAAGTTAATGAACAGTTTGATATCCCCTGTCCAACACTCGTTCATTCAAAAGTCTGGGATCATTGGCATGATTTATCATCAGCTTTAAATCGAAACAAAGAGTTTAAGCGTAAGTTAATTATTGATACGCCAGATTTTGCTGAGCGTTTGATTGAGTCTGGTGTTGGTATTGGACTGCTACCGAACATTATGATTAGTAATAATGCTAATTTAGAAGTATGTCATGGTCCAACTAGAAACAATGTTCTCGGGCCAATATGCCTTTATTCAAAGAAATATTCACAACATAAAAATTTAAGGTCATTGGTTAATATGTTTAAAAAGGAATCAAGTGACAGTTAGTCGTTTATATAAAGATAATATTTTTAGCCTTTAGGACTAAATCTTTAGTTTATTAACTGCACGTCATGCGTGGCAGCTAATGCTTGAAGAGTAAATGGCAGAAAGCCTATCACTTTTTGCCACATACTCCCCAATAAACTGCAAAATAATAAAGGCTTAATATTATGGGAGACGAGTAACGGTAGACATTAGACGCTCGTTGGACAGTTGAGTTGTAATTGTATCACCAAGACTGATTTGACTTGCAGATGTGATAACTTCACCGTTTTTGTCAGTTGTGATGCTATAGCCGCGACTTAAGGTGGCTAATGGACTGACAGTTTCCAGTTGATGGGCGGCATATTTAATTCGCTGCTCGCTTTGATTGAGTGTATCTTGCATTGCGTCCCGCAAACGCGTTGCTAAATAGCTCAAACGATTGGCCTCAAGTGCGAGTTTATGTTTTGGTGATTGTTGCTCGAGGCGACTTGCCAGTTGCTGCTGACGGCGACTTAAGCCATGCAGTTTGTTAGAAAGTGCGGCTTCGAGCCGTAATTGCATCTCATCGAAACGCTGCTCAAATTGCTGTAAGGTGCGTTTAGGGTCTAAGCGTTGCAGTCTGTGCTCGAGCAAACTTAAGCGTCTCTCTTGCTTGAGTTGATAGTGGCTTGCGCTTTGTTTAAGGCGGGCAAGTACTGTGGCTAAACGTTGGCTTTTATTGTCACTGTCCTGTGAGAGCAGCTCTGCACCTGCTGAGGGCGTGGGGGCACGCACATCGGCGACATAATCGCTTATTGTGGTATCGACTTCATGGCCCACGGCACTCACTATGGGCAGTGCGCTGTTATAAATGGTATGGGCGAGCGCTTCGCTGTTAAAACACCATAAATCTTCTAACGAGCCACCGCCGCGGGTAAGTAGTAATACATCCACCTCAAGCCGTTGATTGGCGATATTTATCGCTTGGCAGATATTCATATCCGCATTTTCACCCTGTACTTGTGTCGGATAAATAATCACTTCAATCGATGGATCACGGCGGGCAAGCACATGCAAGACATCACGGATCGCCGCGCCCGTGGGGGAGGTGATGACCCCGATGCGTTGAATATTTTTCGGTAACTGACGTTTAGTGTCGGCGGCAAATAATCCCTGCGCGGCGAGCTTCATTTTCAACGCTTCAAATTGTTGTGCCAGTAAGCCATCTCCTGCGGGGAGCATTGACTCAATCAATAATTGATAGTCGCCCCGCGGCTCGTAAACGCTAATCGCACCTTTTACGATCACCTGCTGGCCATTTACGGGTTTAAAGCTAACGCTTTGGTTGCGCCCCTTAAACATGGCACAGCGAATTTGTGAATAATGATCTTTAAGGGTTAAATACCAATGGCCTGAACTGGGGGCTGAAAAGTTGGAAATTTCCCCATTTAGCCAGATCTTACCCAGTTGCCCCTCAAGAATTTGTCTGACTTCACCATTGAGGCGTGAGACGGTATAAATATTATTTTTAGGGACTTGCATGTGTTTTCTCGCGCAAATGGGATTTTTTCACTATTTTCCATTTACCGCTCCCTAGATGCAAGGTATAATCCCGCCGCAATATTTCACCTCTAAAATCCTACTCAACTGGGGAGATGTTGCCTATGCTACGTTTAATTAAAGAAGCGCTAACTTTTGACGATGTGTTACTTGTTCCTGCGCATTCTACTGTACTCCCAAATACCGCCATTCTTAAAACTCGCCTGACCAATACCATTGAACTGAATATTCCGCTTGTGTCTGCCGCTATGGACACTGTGACCGAAGCGCGTCTTGCGATCGCCATGGCACAGGAAGGTGGCTTAGGTTTTATTCATAAAAACATGAGCATAGAAAAGCAGGCCGAAGAAGTTCGTAAAGTAAAAATTTACGAAGCAGGTGTAGTTCAACAACCTGTGACGGTAACGCCTTCAACCACGCTGGCTGATTTAAAAGTACTGACCGCCAAGAATGGTTTTGCGGGTTACCCTGTGGTCAACGAAGCCAATGAATTGGTGGGTATTATCACTGGCCGTGACGTACGTTTCGTGACTGATTGGAGCAAAACCGTAGAAGAAGTGATGACGCCTAAAGCGCGTTTAGTCACGGTTGCCGAAGGCACTAAGTTAGATGAAGTGCAAAAATTAATGCACTCAAACCGTATCGAAAAAGTGTTAGTTGTCGATGATAATTTCAAGCTGAAAGGCTTAATCACAGTTAAAGACTTCGAGAAAGCCGAGCGTAAACCTAACGCCTGTAAAGATGAGTTAGGTCGTTTGCGTGTGGGCGCCGCTGTGGGTGCGGGTGCGGGTAACGAAGAACGTGTCGATGCGCTGGTGAAAGCCGGTGTCGACGTGCTACTGATTGACTCTTCCCATGGCCATTCTGAAGGCGTACTCCAACGTATCCGTGAAACCCGCGCTAAATACCCAGATTTACAAATTATCGGTGGTAACGTGGCGACAGCGGAAGGCGCATTGGCCTTAGTTGAAGCCGGCGTTAACGCAGTTAAAGTCGGTATTGGCCCTGGTTCTATCTGTACCACACGTATCGTGACGGGTGTGGGCGTGCCACAAATTACTGCGGTTTCTGATGCGGCCGAAGCCGTAAAAGGATTAGGTATCCCTGTTATCGCCGACGGCGGTGTGCGTTTCTCTGGCGACTTAGCCAAAGCGTTAGCGGCGGGTGCATCATGCATTATGGCGGGCTCAATGTTCGCAGGTACTGATGAAGCGCCGGGTGAAACCGAGCTTTATCAAGGTCGCGCCTATAAGTCATACCGCGGTATGGGTTCACTCGGTGCCATGTCTCAAGGTTCTTCCGATCGTTATTTCCAATCTGACAATGCTGCCGACAAGCTTGTGCCAGAAGGCATTGAAGGCCGTGTACCTTACAAAGGTAAGCTGAAGGAAATCATCCATCAGCATATGGGTGGTTTACGTTCATGCATGGGCTTAACAGGCTGTGCCACTATCCAAGAGCTGAATGAAAAAGCCCAGTTTGTGAAAGTAACTTCAGCGGGCATGGGCGAGTCCCACGTGCACGATGTGACTATCACTAAAGAAGCGCCGAACTATCGTTCAGGTTCTTAAGCGTTTGTAATACCGGGGCGGCAGTTAGCCGCCGCGGTATTAAGATCCGTATGCCCTCAAGATTGCACCTCTCGTCTTGAGCTAAGTTAAAACAATAGATGAAATAAAGGTTATCCATGAGCGATATTCATGAGCATAAGATACTGATCCTCGATTTTGGATCTCAGTACACCCAACTGATTGCCCGTCGTATCCGTGAAATTGGTGTTTACTGTGAGTTATGGGCATGGGATGTGACAGAAGCCCAAATTCGTGAGTTTGCCCCGAATGGCATTATCCTCGCGGGCGGCCCTGAAAGCGTGACTGCGGATAACTCTCCCCGCGCACCTGAATATGTGTTCAATGCTGGCGTACCTGTTCTT
The DNA here is from genome assembly GCF_022557375.1 of Shewanella sp. MM_2022_3. Classification (NCBI taxonomy): domain Bacteria; kingdom Pseudomonadati; phylum Pseudomonadota; class Gammaproteobacteria; order Alteromonadales; family Shewanellaceae; genus Shewanella; species Shewanella sp. MM_2022_3. The sequence continues at coordinate 30,251 of NZ_JAKZGV010000044.1, read as the reverse complement.
GGTATTTGCTATGGCATGCAAACCATGTCTGAACAGCTTGGCGGTAAAGTGATCCAAGGTGTGGGTGAAGGCGAATTTGGTTATGCCCAAATTGAAATGCTTACCGAATCTGCCCTGTTTAAAGGTATTGAAGATGCCGTTAGCAGCGAGGGCAAGTCCCTGCTGGATGTGTGGATGAGCCATGGCGATAAAGTGTCGGCGATCCCAGAAGGCTTTGTGGCCGTAGCTAAAACCGATACTTGCCCATTCGCGGCCATGTCTTGTGAGGAAAAACGTTTCTACGGCGTGCAGTTCCACCCTGAAGTAACCCATACCCGTCAAGGTATGCGTATGCTGTCGCACTTTGCCTTAGATATCTGTGGTTGTGCAGCCAACTGGAAACCTTCTTCAATCATCGAAGACGCTATTGAACGCTTGAAAAAGCAAGTAGGTGACGATGAAGTGATTTTAGGTCTGTCTGGTGGTGTGGATTCATCTGTCGTGGCCATGCTGCTGCACCGCGCAATTGGTAAGAAGCTGACCTGCGTATTTGTTGATAACGGCTTACTGCGTTTAAACGAAGCGAAGCAAGTGATGGAAATGTTTGGCGACCACTTCGGTCTCAATATTGTCCATGTGGATGCGGAAAACCGCTTCCTTGACGCGCTGAAAGGCGAAGCCGATCCAGAAGCGAAACGTAAAATTATCGGCCGTGTATTCGTTGAAATTTTCGATGAAGAAGCCAAGAAATGCGTTAACGCTAAATGGTTAGCCCAAGGCACTATCTATCCAGACGTGATTGAATCCGCTGGAAGCGCCACAGGTAAAGCCCATGTAATTAAGTCGCATCATAACGTTGGCGGTTTGCCAGATGATATGGAGCTAGGTCTAGTTGAGCCACTGCGTGAACTCTTTAAAGATGAAGTGCGTAAGATTGGTCTCGAGTTAGGTCTGCCATACAACATGCTTTATCGCCATCCGTTCCCAGGCCCAGGCTTAGGTGTACGAGTACTTGGCGAAGTGAAGAAAGAATACTGTGATTTGCTGCGCCGCGCCGATGCGATTTTCATCGAAGAGCTGCACAAAGCTGATCTTTATAACAAAGTCAGCCAAGCTTTTACCGTGTTCTTACCGGTTCGCTCTGTCGGTGTAATGGGCGATGGCCGTAAATACGATTGGGTGGTGTCACTGCGCGCCGTTGAAACCATCGACTTTATGACCGCTCACTGGGCACATTTGCCATATGATTTCCTTGGCCGCGTATCAAACCGCATCATCAATGAAATCGACGGTATCTCCCGCGTGGTTTACGATATTTCAGGTAAGCCACCAGCGACTATCGAATGGGAATAAGTTAATTACGGCTCATCGATTCGATGAAGGACCCCGCCAAAAGGCGGGGTTCTTGTTTATGGAGGTAATGCTTAAAACATTTTTTCTAAAGAAGTGACAAAGATTGGATCAGGTATTTCTTGCCCAATAAGTCTCTTCTTTCGTTCCTTGTTTCTTTCTTTGATTGCTTTCTCCCTTGCTTGGTTAAACACAGGGGAATAATGTGACCATTTACAAGCTATCGGAGGTTGTGTATTAATGCGGGCATCCAGGCAGGTTTTGGCAATGATTAGATACCGCCAGAACTCCTCTGGTGTTGGTGCATCCCACATATTTTGAACCCATTTTTGTGCCCATAGAGCATTCTCATACTCTGTAAATGCATGTTTAGCTGCTTTGGCACACATACCTTTACCATTGATGTGTTTATCAATTATGTCAACGAGTTTATCAGACTGAGTCGAGTATCCTGCAATCGTTATGGCGTATGCTTGATCTAAACTATTTTCGCTGGAAGCAAATTGTTGAATCAATGATGTAATAAAGTCAGCCGCACCAAAACGCTCTGCTGCGAGTATTTCTCGGGCAAGAACAGCGTCATTTTCGGCACCTAACAGTCTTTGATACCACAACTTTTCTATTGGTTTAGACACTTTGCTTCCCCAAATGGCTTGATGCTCAAGGGTAAGTTCGTCTCCCAAAACAAGTGTTACGAAACCTTGTGACGTTACTGCTCGGTTTAGCAGGAGGGCAGCTTTTTCTGGATGTTTCGAAGAAAGCAGGTTCGCAACGGCAAAGGCCAAGTTCTTGAGCCAAACAAATTTAGTGTCGCCTGTTTGCTCTATAATGCTGTACAGTTCATCGAGCAAAGAGGGCACTTCAAAAACTAGGCGTTGGAGATTATCTATAGTAATTTCTTTAACTAAGAGTTCAGCATCAGAGCCTTTCAGTTTTGCGAAAAAAGCCTCTGCTACTGCATTTAGTCTGCTTTGCTTTTCGTCGAAATAATCATCGTTATCTAGAATTTCCTCTAAGCTCTTTTGCTTAGGGAAGCGTTCGTTTGTTCGATTTGACTCTTCGATAGATATGAAAGCGTATGGGGCTAATTCAGTCCTAGATAGTTCCAAGTCTGCAAGTGGAAGTTGTATTTTGCTGGCAGCAGTAATCCCGCTTGTAAGTCGTTGTATAAAGCAGTCTACCATTGGTTTAGCAAATGATTTTCCTAATCTATTGGCTGATGCGAACCAAGTCTTGTAGCTGATTCGATTTAGAAGATCTTCGATCGATAATTCGTTTCGAAAGCACGCCTCTACCAATAGCATAGAGCCGAACCACTCCTCATAGGTTTTTTCGTCTGCTGACGTTGCGTTCCAACTATCTTGCGTATGCACCTGTCGAACACGATCCAAATCATTGAGCACCGCTAATTCATAGATAACCGAGCGAAGCATAGATGAATCATATCTAAAACACTTTAATATCAGATCTTCGAGTTCACTATTTATCTGGGTTTTGCCATATAGCGCAGCCGCAAGAGCTCCATAAACAGCTTCTTCATCGTTAATTTCGAGTGATTTTTGAAGTGCTGCGACGATTCCTTCTGTTGGTTGGCGTTTAAGGCTTGGGATGGCTTTTAGTAAATATTTTGTCCCTACGATTTTGCTCGTCATGCATTTGAGCTGTTCTTCTGCTGAAATTTGTGCGGCTGCATAGTAAAACACAAACATCTGACAAATATCCCGATCATTTTCTGGCAGTGTCTCAAAGGCATCGCTTTCCACCATTCTATTGAGAATGCTTTTAGCCAAGTCAGGGGTGACCAATGGGATGTCATCTTCACAGTTCAGAATGACCTGCCGCAGAGGAAGTCCTGTTCTTGTCAACAACCCGGCAAGAAGACTTCGAGTTTTTTCAATAGCGACTGCGGGTTCAAATCGGCATGCAACTGGCAGGAATTGTATGAAGCTGTGGTCTTCGCTGCTTTGCCATATCCTTGTCTGCAACATCATATCGGAAGCAAGATCTGTGAATTGTTGAAGCCCATGCTCCATATCAGTTGGTCTTGTGGCGTCAGGATCCGCCACTTTGACCTGTCGCCACTCGTAAGGTGATGGTTGGTCAAAGCGATACCAATCTTTTCGTAGTTCTTCTGCAATGGCATTTGCTTCTGCTGCATTGGTTTCTTCACCGGTTGCATTAAGCATTCGAACAACCGTCCACTGGCCACCTTTCGAAGTAGTATTGGTGCGTAGTGGCTCAATCGCTCTGAGGAAGGAATATCTGGTTGCTGCGCGCTCCACCCGATTAAATGTTGTAAGTTGATTAAATGCCTTCCGTGCAAAAGAGATATCTTTATTCAATGAAAAAGCTAAGCCCATCGCAACAAAGCTTTCTGCGAAGCCAACGAGGGAGCGTCCTGCCAGTAGTCGAAGTGCCAATGTAAATAACTCGTCAGGCGAGCCTGATACTTCGGTCATCTGCGTCAGTAGTTGCTTTTCAAAAGAGGATAAAGAAGACAAGGTCTCTTCGATTTCAGATTTCTTTCTCTCAAGCTGTTTTTCGTACTCTGAGTCATTTCGCCTGTGATAACGATTAGTCTGCTCAACAGGATCTTTGTTGTAGCAGTGAAGCCACTGATGTATGGCTGCTTCAGCCGCTTGCCATCCTATTTTAGATTGCGTGACTTCAAATGCGGCGTGGATGAACCAGTCTTGATTTATCCTCCGCCCTTTTTCGAGGCAAAGAATCTTTAAAACATCGAAAAGCGTTTCTGGTTGAAGCTTGACGATCTCAACGAATTCTTCAAATCGACAGTCGTCCACGTTTTGAAGGTTGGCAAACTCATTTAGTAGACCTGATAAGATTTTATTATCAAATCTAATGTCGTCGTCGAGCGCGCAGATCATTAAAGATGCAAAGAGCACATCAGCGGTTCGGTCCATAGCCTGTATCGGCTCGATAAGCTGGCATATCCGAGTGGCTAAATTCTGTTTTGCCCGAAGCGTTTGCCAAAGTTGGTCAATCAGCGTGAAGCCGAGTGCGAGAGTCAAACCCTCTTCACGTAGTTCGTACTGATCACCAGGCCCAGGGAGAGTTTGGAAGAAGCGTGTCTCAATGACGGCGCTGGAGTCTGCCTGAAAATTCTGAGGTGGTTCGTTTATAGATGCCTGCACTCGCTTTAACACCTCTGCAGCGTGCTGACTGAGGCGGTTGGTCAAATCCGCGAAGGTTTCGTTTTCGTAGTTTTCAAGCTGTGACGCGCGAAGGTGCTCCATTAGCAACCTATCGGTTGTCAACCCTTTCCAAGCCATTGCCTCCTTATGAGGAAGTATCGCAATGGCAATGCTGAGTAACCTTGGATTTTGGAGTGTTGTCAGTGTTTGTTGGTCGAGCCAATCAAGGGAAATGCCATGGTATGTAAGCAGCGTATCGCGCTCTACTGATGACCATTCAGGGACTTCAATGACTGTGGGGGTAAATGCTATTCCTCTTGCTATTATTTTCCGCCAAAAGTGAGGCCTGACAGTCACAATTAGCCGACCTCCAATTTGGGATAGTTGGGATTGTATACCGTTAATCAGCTTGTCCCAGCTGAGGTTTTGACGTTGGTTTAAACCATCAATAACGACCAAAAACTGAGCTTTTGGTGGTGTAATCCTCCAAGCCTGAAGGCGATGTCTCCATCGACTCTTAAGTGCTTCAGAAGCCACTTCATTGGTTTGCTTAATCAAAATATCAATGAGGAAGTCATCAAGTTCTTCTACCGATGTACCCTCAAGTTGCTCTGCACTGACGAATAACGCCAAGCCTTTAGTCTCAGAACACAATTGCGCTGAAAGCCATGACTTGCCGTGGCCCTCATCACCCAACAGAATGACTTCTTTGCCAGCTTGAATTTCACCTGCGATCTGATCTCGCAGTTCAGTGCGCATTAACGGGAAGGATTTATCTTTTAATACCGCTAGCCCTTGCCCTAAACGCTGCTGTGCTAAACGCGTGTCGCAAAATGTTTCAACTCGCCATTCACGGTTTAACTCAGTCGCTCGTTTTAACGCCAGCTTCGAAACATTGAGGTTCGACTTGAGTTTTTGAAGGAGATTTTCAAATTCTGGATGGTTTGAGATTGTTTGGAATGACGACTTGAGTTCACTATCAGTTAGCTTTGGTTGGCTCGTTTTCTCTAAGTAATTTTTGACGATGAAATCGATGGCTGGATCGCCAGCTGCAACCACAGCTATAGCTAGAAGCGGTAGTGGGGCAGAGGTCCAATCCAAAATAAACGTAGAAATATCATTTCGGTCACCATCTTCCTGGATATCCCTTGCAATCTGTGAACTTACCTCTGTTGTCGCCCCAAGAATCCATAAACGATCTGCGGCACTTTGGTTACGAGCTAAATCCGCTATTTTCGTTAAGACGTCATTTCGATGAATATCACCAGAGTATCGCTTAGCTTCGAAACAAATCGAGTCAAGGGGCATAGCAGCATCTCCATCCATGCCACCTTGTAGACCGCTTGCCGCAAGGCGAAATGGTATACCAGTCAAGTTTGTCAGCACAATGCGAAGAAGCCCTTCAAATCCATCGCCTCCTGCTGCCTTGAGAGATAAAATGCCATTTCTGATGGTTTCAAGGCTTTTTGAGTATTGATAAACAGATTCACTCATGTGTTTTCTCGTTTAATTTGGATGGAGCGTTGCCCCTATTAATAATGCTATTTCTTTCAAAATTAAATTACTGATAATGGGAACAGCTTAATTGAAAGGGATATCTATAGTGCGCATTTTTCTCAACATAGTAATTCCTCTAGATGTTACTTACCCCTACAGTCTTTGTAACTGATTTTTTTTAAAGGTATTTTTACTTGTTTTATTCTTCAAGGTAATTGTATCTGAGTGAAGCTTTGTCAGCTAAAGGCGCCAAGTACGCCTTTTTTATTGGTTATAGGTATAATTGCCGTATTCAGTTGTGAGTGAATGTTTTTAGTGGGAAAAAACGAGTGAAATTTAAACAAGCGGAATCTGAACAAGTGCAATCGAAACAGGCTGAAATAGATGTCGTTTCGTTATCCTCTGTAGAAAAAGCGCCTGTCAGTTTGGACTCACCCCATTTTGACCAATCAAAAGTTGATGAACATTGGATGCGGGTCGCGATGGCCATGGCAGAAAAAGCCGAAGCCGAGGGCGAAGTGCCAGTCGGGGCAGTCTTAGTTAAAGATGGGCAGCAAATCGCGACTGGGTATAATTTGTCTATCAGTCAGCATGATCCCTGTGCCCATGCTGAGATCCTCTGTTTGCGTGCCGCAGGGCAAACTGTTGAAAATTATCGACTCCTTGATGCAACTTTATATGTGACTCTTGAGCCTTGCGCTATGTGTGCTGGCGCTATGGTGCATAGCCGTATTGCCAGAGTGGTATTTGGGGCTCGGGATGAAAAGACTGGCGCTGCGGGAACTGTGCTTAATCTCTTGCAACATCCCGCTTTTAATCATCAAGTTGAGGTAACATCTGGCGTGTTAGCGCAGGATTGTGCTGACCAATTGAGCCGCTTTTTTAAACGTCGTCGGGAGGAAAAGAAGGCTTTAAAACAGGCTCAAAAGGCGCAGCAGGAGAGGATTTCTTAAGGACTAAATTGAGTTATTGTTTTGATTTAGTCTTGCGCTTGCAGAAAGGTAAAAAATAGTTTGTGACGATTCAGCACTCGGCGATGGCGAATTTTAAGTAAAGTACGACGGCGAGACGCATTGTTATTGATGGTTTTTCTTCTCATATAGACCCCATTTCAATCTTGTTATTGTTTAAGTTAAGGCTACTTTGCTTGGGTTACCATTTTGGTTGAGAGACAATGGTTAACGCTGCAATCATTTTTGTCTTTATTTGTCATTACGACAGTATCAGTAGAGATCTCATGCGGCAATCCCCCCAGGATGCATCTGCTCTATAAAGCAGCATTTTTACCTCAAAGTGGCTTCACTTTAGCGTGTATTCACTTAATCTAAGATTAAAAGCTAAGGCTTATTCTGTTGGCGTTTCAACACTGTGGCGTAACTCAAACTATTTGGCAGATATTTGTTGGGCTACTTTGGCTTATCAGGGCTTAAGGTGCCAGATACTGGTGCGGGTGTATCTTCTGAAGCGAGATCGCTGGGTTCGACGTCATCACTATTTTGCTGTTGAGACTGATTATCGACCCAGACTAAGGTGTCGTAGTAGCGACGAATGCTATCCACATAATGCACGGCTTCACTACCGCGGGCGTAACCGTAGCGAGTCTTTTGGTAGTATTTGCGCTTTTGCAGCAGTGGTAACACCTTTTTAAGATCTCGCCACGCGTTGGGATTTAACTCCATAGATTCAGCAAGTTTACGGGCGTCTTCTACATGGGCATAACCGATATTGTAAGATGCCAGTGCAAACCACATGCGTTGACTCTCGGGAATCGACTCGGGTAAACGGTTGATCATATCCCGTAAATAGGCGGCGCCGCCGCGGATACTTTCTTCCGCATCGAGTCGGTTGGTGATGCCAATTTCTTTGGCGGTCGGTTGTGTCAACATCATCATACCGCGCACGCCAGTCGGTGAGCGGGCATTGGGATTCCAATGGGACTCTTGATAACTGGTCGCTGCTAATTTTCGCCAATCTAAGTCACCGGCGTGGGTTTCAAATAACTGGCGGTAGCGTGGTAACACAGTTTCGATAGCGCGTAGGAAGGCGCGGGTGTCGATATAATCGAAACGTTTAACATGGCCAAAATATTTTTCGTTTAGATGATCGAGTGTGCCAGCTAATTTTTCTTGGTGCCAAAATGCTAGCAGTTGACTCATCAAACCATCGCTATGATTGGCGGGTAATAACCAGACTACATCGAGCTTCTCTTCAAGTACTAATCCAGCGCGGAGATCGGGTAAGTAGCGGCGGTTTATTTGTACGCTACTGGAGTCGGCTATGGTGTAGTCAATTTCTTTATTGGCGATCATTGCCAGCAGTTCTTCGCTGTCTTTATCTGTCACTTGATCCCATACCAGCGTCGGATGGCGTTTCTGCAATTGAGTCAAGGTTTCGACAAATGCTGAGTCGGCAATAACAGTAATTTTACCTTTTAAATCAGTAATATCTTTGGGTGTAGGCATACCTTCACGGTAAACCAATACTTGATTAACCCGATAAAGTGGCGGGCCTAAACGGAATTGCTCGCGCCGTGTTGGGGTTTCTGTCATCCCTGCGGCGATGATATCAATCTCGTTTTTTTTCAGTGCTTCATAGAGCTCTACACGACTGGTATAGGGCACCATTTTTAAGGGGACATCGAGGTATTCGGCAAAGAGCACGGCCATATCATAATCGAAACCGCTGTTGCCTTGGCCCGAGGTCATATAAATTTGCGGGCCATAGAGCGTGCCAACTCTTAATTCGGTGAGTTTATGGGGGACGTATTCTGTTTCTTCCACGGTAACTTGCTGACAGGCAGTCAGTAAGAAACCCAAGATAGTCAAGAACAGAAATCGAGCCATTAAGTACACTTTATTAAATAAAATCAAAAAGATGAATAGTAGAAGGTCAGTGAGGTAACTAAGATAAACTAGCTGACATTGCTGTGATTATATCCGTTTGTCACCGATTACGTAAAAAAATCGTATCGAATGGTGTGCAAACCAAGAAAAAAGGTTTGCTTTTTATCTTATAGGAAACACTGTTTTGCGTAAGGTCACAGGTGATTTGTGACAGACATTTCCCTATAATAGCGCCATCTCTGACCCCTGCAATTATAAATATAAGGTGAATTGACGTGATGGAGATCATCCGCGGAGCCCCAGCACTCTCGACGTTTAGAGTGCAAAAGCTAATGGAGGCCTGCGTAAACGCTGCGCTTCCGGTACGCCAAATCTATGCTGAGTATGTTCATTTAGCGGATTTGAGCGAGTTGCTTGAGACTAATGAGCGCAAGCAACTTGAAAAAATTCTCACCTATGGACCTGCTATCGAAGCCCATACCCCCCAAGGTTCACTCCTGTTTGTTACTCCCCGCCCCGGCACAATTTCCCCATGGTCTTCAAAAGCTACTGATATCGCCCACAATTGTGGTCTAGGTAAGGTAAAGCGTTTGGAACGTGGTGTTGCCTATTATGTGGAGTCAGACACTTTGACTGCCGAGCAGCAACAAACCCTCAAAGGGTTATTGCACGACCGTATGGTTGAAGTGGTTCTGGACGATTTTGCAAAGGCCGATGTGCTGTTTAAACGCACTGAACCGGCGCCTTTCAAGAGTGTGAACGTGTTGGCTGAAGGTCGCCGAGCCCTTGAAGTGGCCAACGTCGAAATGGGTCTGGCGCTTGCTGAAGATGAAATCGATTATTTAGTCGAAAACTTTGTCCGTTTGAACCGCAATCCAAATGATATCGAACTGATGATGTTTGCTCAGGCTAACTCTGAGCACTGCCGTCACAAGATTTTTAACGCAGATTGGACAATTGATGGTGAGGCGCAGCCTAAGTCTCTGTTCAAAATGATTAAAAATACCTTTGAAACCACACCCGACCACGTGTTATCTGCCTATAAAGATAATGCTGCTGTGATGGAAGGTTCGGTTGCGGGACGTTTCTTCCCCGATCCAAACGGTGTTTATAGCTATCACACTGAACCAATGCACGTACTGATGAAAGTGGAAACCCACAACCATCCTACGGCAATCAGTCCATACCCTGGTGCGGCGACGGGTTCAGGTGGTGAGATCCGCGATGAAGGTGCAACCGGTCGTGGCTCTAAACCTAAAGCGGGTTTAACTGGCTTTAGCGTATCGAATTTAAAAATCCCAGGTTTTGTTCAACCCTGGGAAGGTAATTATGGTAAGCCGGATCGCATCGTTAGCGCTCTGGATATTATGACCGAAGGCCCATTAGGCGGCGCCGCGTTTAACAACGAGTTTGGTCGTCCAGCCCTGTTAGGTTACTTCCGTACCTATGAGCAAGAAGTCTCTAGCCACAATGGCGTAGAAGTGCGTGGTTATCATAAGCCTATTATGTTAGCGGGTGGTTTAGGTAATATTCGCGAAGAGCATGTACAAAAAGGCGAAATCACCGTCGGTGCTAAGCTGATCGTACTCGGTGGCCCTGCGATGAACATCGGTCTTGGCGGCGGCGCGGCTTCTTCGATGGCGTCAGGTCAATCGAGCGAAGATTTAGACTTTGCATCAGTACAGCGTGAAAACCCAGAAATGGAACGCCGCTGTCAGGAAGTGATCGACCGCTGCTGGCAGTTAGGCGATAAAAACCCAATCCAATTTATCCACGATGTGGGCGCGGGTGGTTTATCTAACGCTTTCCCTGAGTTAGTGAATGATGGCGGCCGTGGTGGTATCTTCAATCTGCGCAACGTGCCATCGGACGAGCCGGGCATGAGCCCGCTGGAGATCTGGTGTAACGAATCGCAGGAACGTTATGTACTTTCGGTTGCTGCCGAAGACTTGCCTTTATTTACTGCAATTTGTGAGCGTGAGCGCGCACCGTTTGCGGTAGTGGGCGAGGCGACGCAAGAGCAGCATTTAACCCTAGCCGACAGCCATTTCGATAACAATCCCATCGATTTACCACTCGAGGTGTTATTAGGTAAAGCGCCTAAGATGAGCCGTAATGTGGTGTCTAAAAAGGCGGTTTCACCTGCACTTGAGCAAAGCAATATCGATATTAAAGATGCGGTTAAACGCATTCTTAGCTTGCCAACAGTGGCGGACAAAACCTTCTTGATCACCATTGGTGACCGCACAGTAACGGGTCTAGTGAACCGTGACCAAATGGTTGGCCCATGGCAAGTACCCGTTGCAGATTGCGCGGTAACTGCGGCAAGCTTTGATACCTACGCCGGTGAAGCCATGTCACTGGGTGAACGTACGCCGCTGGCACTGCTCGATTTTGGCGCCTCTGCCCGTATGGCGGTGGCCGAATCGATTATGAACATCGCGGGTGCGGATATTGGTTCGTTCAAACGTATCAAACTGTCGGCTAACTGGATGTCGGCCGCAGGTCACCCTGGCGAAGATGCGGGTCTTTATGAAGCGGTTAAGGCCGTCGGTGAAGAGCTGTGTCCAGAACTTAGCCTGACCATTCCTGTCGGTAAAGACTCCATGTCGATGAAAACCGCATGGCAGCAAGATGGTGTGAATAAAACCGTGACATCACCAATGTCATTGGTTATCACGGCCTTTGGTGTGGTGCAGGATATTCGTAATACCGTGACGCCAGAGCTGCGCAGCGATAAAGGTGAAACCTCTTTATTGCTAGTTGATTTGGGCGCGGGCCAAAACCGCTTAGGCGGTTCTTGTTTAGCGCAGGTTTTCGGTGAGTTAGGCGATGTCGCACCAGACTTAGACGATGCTGCACTGTTACGTGGTTTCTTCGAAACCATGCAAAAGCTGGTGGCTAATAAGTTAGTGATTGCTTACCACGATCGTAGCGATGGTGGTTTATTCACGACCTTGGTGGAAATGGCCTTTGCGGGTAACACTGGCTTAGACATTGATATAGAAGATCTACAGGGCACTGATTTAGAAATACTCTTTAATGAAGAGCTTGGCGCTGTGCTACAAGTGAGCCGCGATAACGCTGCCAAAATCGCCGCTCAGTTTGCTATCGCAGGCGTTCCTTGCCATGTGATCGGCACATTAGCCGATGATCAACGCATCACCATTAAAGAGGGTGAGCGTGAAGTGTTCAGTGAAACCCGTGTTGCACTGCGTACCTTATGGTCTGAAACCACTTACCGTATGCAAGCACTGCGTGATAACCCAGCCTGTGCATTAGAAGAATTTAAGCTTAAGCAGGATGAAACTGACTTAGGTTTAACGGTTAAGTTAAGTTTTGACCCAAGTGAAGACGTTGCTGCGCCTTATATCCTTAAAGGTGCTGCACCTAAAATGGCAATCCTGCGTGAGCAGGGCGTAAACTCCCATGTGGAAATGGCTGCTGCGTTTGATCGCGCAGGGTTTGAAAGCCGCGACGTGCATATGTCTGACATTCTGTCAGGCCGCATTAGCCTTGAAGAGTTCCAAGGTCTAGTGGCCTGTGGTGGCTTCTCCTACGGTGACGTATTAGGTGCCGGTGAAGGTTGGGCTAAGTCGATTCTGTTTAACGAGCGTGCTCGCGATGAGTTTTCACGTTTCTTTGAACGTGACTCAAGCTTTGCGCTCGGCGTGTGTAACGGCTGTCAAATGCTGTCAAATCTGAAGGAAATTATTCCTGGTAGCGAGCATTGGCCACGTTTTGTACGTAACCGTTCAGAGCGTTTTGAAGCACGTTTCAGCTTAGTTGAAGTGCAACAAAGTCCGTCATTGTTCTTCCAAGGTATGGCGGGTTCACGTATGCCAATCGCTGTATCCCACGGTGAAGGACATGCTGAGTTTGCTAGTGCACAGGCGCTGGCCTTAGCAGAGGCTTCTGGCACCATTGCGCTGCGTTTTGTGAATGGTAAAGGTGAGATCGCCACCCAATACCCACAAAACCCGAACGGTTCGCCAAACGGGTTAACCGGTATCTGTACTACTGATGGCCGTGTGACCTTGATGATGCCACACCCTGAGCGTGTATTTAGAACGGTTGCGAACTCTTGGCACCCAGATAACTGGGGGGAAGACAGCCCATGGATGCGGATGTTCCGCAATGCGCGAGTCAACTTAGGCTAAGGTTTTTATTGATAAAACTATCACTTAAGTGACTAAAAAGGAGCGAAAATTTTCGCTCCTTTTTTATATATAAAACGCATCTTTTAAAAAAATAATATATTTTAATATGTTAGCTTTGCATGCGTTTATTCTAATGCAGTCAATTTGAAAAATACCGACTTAATCAGCTAAATACCTCTTAATAAGTAGTTCACACAAGTGAAACAAAACCTTATTGCCATTTTTTAACTGCTTTAATGCCAGCCATCTGCGGACAATAAAAATAAAAAGCCCCCAACTCATCGAGAAGGGGGCTCGTTTTGCGCTAACAAAACTTCAAATCAAATCAGTATTATTTCAGAGTAAGCGGTGAACGATTACAGCTCATGCGCTGTATAAAGTTCAACAAAAACACGCTTATAGCTGTTAACCAGACGTTCGAATAAGTTTGTCATATCTCTTTCTCCACACCAAAGTTAGACCTATGTGCGCGGAGTTGGGCTTGTCTGGGACACTTCACCAGTCGTACCAAACCGTCTCCTTAACACAGGAGATATATTAACCAATCTCACAGTCACTCTCAAACGAGAAAAAATACAATTAATCATTAAAAAAACTAATTAATATTAGTTGATTTGTTTTTGGTTTAAGCTTTTTTGATTTTTTAATCTGTTGTTTATATTGGTTTATTTTGTATGGTTACATTTTTTATGATTGTTGTTTTATTAGTGTTAATGTTGTTTTTTATTTGTTTTTTGTTATTTTTACTGGTTATGGTATGAATTTGTTTTAAAGTGCTTAAAAGTTTATTTTTTAATTCTTTTAATCTTGTTCTCTACTTCATATTTGCTTTCCTGTCAACAGGGTGTCAAAGTGAAGTGTGTGCCCTGCCGCAAAACCCATCTAAACCCCTGAGTTTGATTGATTTGAATCAAAGGCGGGTGGTATAAAATACTCACAAATGAAAGCGATTAAATATCTTAACTATCTGATATTTATATCGATGGGATCATTTGTAGGATTGGGTGGTGAGGTGGAAGTCTCAAAGCCGAGCGATAGTGTGACTAGGGTCTCAGTATGCAAGGAAAAAGGGGATTTTTAGGCCTTGCTGCCTCGATGTAATGAAAAAGATGATATTTAACGGTTTATACTGGCTTCAGCTATAAACACAAAATGAAAACTCACTATCCTACAAAGGCACTTGCTATGAATGGCTCATGTTGTCGTAGCAATTGGACGCACCACGTAAGGAGTCACCGATGATTGTTGAAGAGGTTGTTGAGCTATCGCGGCTACAGTTTGCGCTGACAGCCATGTATCACTTCCTGTTTGTTCCCTTAACCTTGGGGTTGGCATTTTTGCTGGCTATCATGGAATCACTCTATGTGATGACTGATAAACAAATTTATAAAGATATGACTAAGTTCTGGGGTAAGTTGTTTGGTATCAACTTTGCCTTGGGTGTATCAACGGGTTTAGCGATGGAATTCCAGTTTGGTACTAACTGGTCTTACTATTCACACTATGTAGGTGACATCTTTGGTGCACCGCTGGCCATCGAAGGTTTAATGGCATTCTTCTTAGAATCGACCTTCGTAGGTATGTTCTTCTTCGGTTGGGATCGTTTCTCAAAACGTCAACATTTAGCGACAACTTGGTTGGTGGCTTTTGGTTCCAACTTCTCCGCATTGTGGATTCTGGTAGCAAACGGTTGGATGCAAAACCCTGTAGGTAGCGTGTTCAATTACGAAACCATGCGTATGGAAATGACCAGCTTTGCTGATGTTATCTTCAACCCTGTTGCACAGGTGAAGTTTGTTCACACTGTGGCTTCTGGCTATGTAACAGGTGCAATGTTCGTATTAGCGATCAGCTCTTACTACATTCTGAAGAAACGTGACTTACCTTTTGCCCGTCGTTCATTTGCGATTGCCGCCAGCTTTGGTATGGCATCTATCCTGTCTGTTATCGTTTTGGGTGACGAATCAGGTTATAAAGTGGGTGAAGCGCAGCGCGTTAAGTTAGCGGCAATCGAAGCTGAGTGGCATACAGAGCCAGCTCCAGCGGCCTTTACTGCAGTTGGTTTCCCAAATCAAGAAACCATGCATACCGATTTTGCGGTGAAGATCCCTTACGCAATGGGTATCGTGGCAACACGTTCTTTAGATGAAGAAGTGACTGGTCTGCGTGACTTAGTGGCTGAACACGAAGTGCGTATTCGCAATGGTATGAAAGCCTATGAGATGCTGGTGAAACTGCGCGCTGGTGATAAGTCTCCAGAATTACGTGAAGCATTTGAAGCGGCTAAAGTTGACTTAGGTTACGGCTTACTGCTGAAACGTTACACCGACAACGTAGTTGATGCGACAGAAGAGCAAATCAAAGCGGCTGCGAAGGATTCTATCCCGAACGTGGCACCGATTTTCTGGAGCTTCCGTGTGATGGTTGGCTTAGGTTTTGTGATGTTGATTGTGTTCGCGGCGGCCTTCTGGCAAAGCACACGTCATCAAATCGAAGAGAAAAAATGGGTTCTTAAAGCGGCGCTCTTTAGCTTGCCATTACCTTGGATTGCGATTGAGTGTGGTTGGTTTGTGGCTGAATATGGCCGTCAACCTTGGACCATCTCTGAGGTTCTGCCGACCTTTATGTCTGCTTCGAGTCTAACGACTGGGGATCTGTGGTTCAGTATTATTTCGATTTCACTGTTCTACACTGTGCTGCTGGTGATCGAGATATTCTTGATGCTTAAGTTTGCCCGTCTTGGCCCTAGCAGTTTAAAGACTGGTCGTTATCACTTCGAGAAACTAGAAGCCTAAGCAGAGGATTTCATTATGTTTGATTATGAAATATTGAGAGTTATCTGGTGGGCTCTGATCGGCGTACTGTTCATCGGATTTGCGGTCACTGACGGTTTTGACATGGGCGTGGGTGCACTATTACCGATTATTGGTAAAGACGATACTGAGCGCCGTATTATGGTCAACACTATTGCCCCCCATTGGGACGGTAACCAAGTATGGTTAATCACCGCGGGTGGTGCCTTATTTGCGGCATGGCCTATGGTATATGCAGTATCTTTCTCTGGCTTCTATGTGGCCATGATGTTAGTGCTGTTTGCCTTGTATACCCGTCCAGTTGGATTTGACTATCGCTCTAAGATTGAAAATCCAAAATGGCGTAAATCGTGGGACTGGGCGTTGTTCTGTGGTGGCTTTATTCCACCGCTGATCATCGGTGTGGCCTTCGGTAACTTACTCCAAGGTGTACCATTCAATTTCGATGAGTTCCTGCGTGCGACTTATCACGGTGGTTTATTTGGCCTGTTGAACCCATTCGGTTTACTGGCGGGCTTAGTGAGCGTGAGCATGTTTATGATGCAAGGCGCTGCTTGGCTGCAAATGAAGACCGACGGTGAGCTGCGTGTACGTGCCGCGAATGCGACTCAGCTATGTGCACTGTTAGTGGCAGTATTATTTGCCGCTGCGGGTGTGTGGTTAGCCAATGGTATTGATGGTTATGTTATCACTTCAACCCTTGACCACCATGCATTGTCAAACCCAACGCTGAAAACCGTTGCGGTTGAGTCTGGCGCTTGGTTAGCCAACTACGATAAGTATCCTATTACTATGCTGTTCCCAGTATTAGGTGTGGCATTACCACTGTTAGTGATTGTGGTGAGTCGCTTAAATCGTTCAGGTTTCGCATTCTTATTTAGCTCGCTGACTGTGGCGATGGTGATCTTAACTTGTGGTGCAGCAATGTTCCCATTCGTTATGCCATCTTCATTAGATCCTAACGTGAGCTTAACCATGTGGGATGCGACTGCGAGTGAAATGACATTAACTGTGATGACTTGGGCGGCGATTATCTTCGTTCCAATCGTGTTAAGTTACACTGTATGGACTTACTTCAAGATGTTTGGTCGTTTAAACCGCAAACATATTGAAGATAACAAAGCCTCACTCTATTAGAATTAAGGAGCATCTACTATGTGGTATTTCACGTGGATATTAGGGGTTTTGTTAGCCTGTTCCTTTGGTGTGATCAACGCCCTGTGGCTTGAAAACACTGAGAATATGGACCGCTCAAGCGATGACGCTGAGTAATCGCTAAACTCCAACAGCGTAAATCATCTAAAACCCTGCATCTGCAGGGTTTTTTATTGGAATAAAAAAATACCAGTACGCTAATCCTAAACACGCTGCTTATTCGCATGCATAGACAATAAGCCTGTTTAAGGAGGGAAGATTATGACTGAAATTATCGATAGCAGGGGAGAAGTCTGTGCCGTTGAAAATGGTTAAATCAATCATAACAACATGAGAGGCAAAGTTTCTATTGCGTGCTGATGTGTTAGGTGATCAGCGGTTGGAGGGATGCAAGGTAATGTCGGAGTTTGATGTTACCTAAACGAACGAGAATGCCGCAGAAACGCTAGTCAAACATTGCCCAAACAGGCGTCTGGCTCGTTCGCTATTTGTCACTTGCTGTGTGAGGAGAGTAACGGCACATTGCTGCGCGTTTTACGAGGTCGAAATGGCTAGAGCGAACAACATCTTGCCTCAATACATCAACTAGGCTTTGATAAAGTGATAAAAAATACCGCCCAGTTGGGCGGCATTTAGAGTTTGGGGCTTAATTTTAGTAGTATTGGTTAAGCCTTAAATTGGCTAATTTGCTGCTTAAGCGCGACGGCGAGGGAAGATAACTCATTTGCCGAGTTTACTGTTTCAGCCGCTCTATGCTCCCCTTCATTGGCAAGTTCACTAATTTGATGCAGATTATGGGTGATCTCTTGGGCAACACTGCTTTGCTGCTCAGTCGCAGAAGCAATATTGCGCGAGCTAATCGCAAGTTCTCCAATCCTGCGGGTAATTTCCTCAAGTTGTTTGCCTGTTTCTTCCCCTTGATTTGCCGATGCAATACCCAGTTGATGGCTTTGCGACATTTGGTTTGTTGTCGTTTTAACTTGGCTTTGAAGCTTATCGATTGTTTGACCAATTTCCAAAATCGATGATTGCGTCCGTTGAGCTAAAGTGCGGACTTCATCTGCGACCACGGCAAAACCACGCCCTTGTTCACCAGCTCTGGCCGCTTCAATGGCCGCGTTGAGAGCAAGTAGGTTGGTTTGCTCGGCAATACTGTTAATCACTTCTGTGACCTTGCTGATCGCTTCACTTTCTTGGCTAACTTTCTCTACGGCTTGGTGACTATTACTAAGTTGTTGACTTAATTTAAGCAGGTCTTGTACTAAGCGTACTTGTTGCTGTTGACCTTCTTTCGCGGCGATATCGACCTGCTGGCTTTGAGTTGCCCCCTCTTGAGCGTGATTTGCTACATCGCGGATTGAAGTGGACATTTCCTCAATTGCCGTAGCAATTTGATCCGTTTGCTGCATCAACGCTTGAGCTTCTTCGCCATTTTGTTTGGCAATACGCTGCGCTTTTGATGCCTGCTGTTCAATACTCTGCACCGAAGCTTGCAAGGCACTGATTAATTGACGCAGTTCCGATGACATAGTGGAAACACTTGTGGTGATCTTATCGACTTCGTTTTGACTACCTAAAGCTGATGCGGGGAGGTGGTGACTAAAGTCTCCTGAACCTAAGATTTCCATATGGTGTTGGAGTGTGTGCAAAGGCTTGAGTGAGCGCAGTAGCACTAAGGACAGTAGTACGGTAATTAACACTATGCCTGAGACGGCCACAATGGCATTAATCGTCAATAAGAGAAGGCTTTCTTCATTTAATTCATTTGCGTTAACTTGACCAATCAGCATCCAGTTCCAACCGTTAACACTTTGACTGTAAGCAAACATCGGTTGGTTTTTGCTGTTGCTATAACGCCATTCAGCTTGATCTTGGGTGGCTTGGCTGAGGGTTAAGCCATCAAGCATAGACTCTGTCACAGGTTCGCCAGTATTAAATTTGGGATGAGCGACGAGAACGTTGTCTATCTTACGCATTAATAGGAAATGGCCAGTTTCTTCTAGAGTGATTTTATTCACCGCATCTTGTAATTGAGTTAAGGATTGCGTGATTTCAAAACCGATATATAAGATCCCAATCACTTTTCCTTGGAGATCCTTAATGGGTCGATAGACGGTCATGTAGTCTTTACCAAAAAGTTTGGCGTAACCTTCATAAACCTCGCCCTTGATTAAGGTCGGATAACCTGGATGGGTTTTACCTAAAAAGGTACCTAAGGCGCGGCTGCCATCGGGTTTTTTAAGGGAGGTTGCAATACGAACAAAATCATCTCCAGCGAGAGCAAAGACCGTAGCGGTGCCACCTGTGAGGTTAGCAAAACGGTCAACTTTACTCTTTGAAGAGTTGATTTGTTCTTTTTCATGTAGCAATGCAGGCGTGTTTACGCCAAGTACATTGACCGTTTTATCCAAGATACTGAATTGACCAGGATACATTTCTTTAAATACATCGGCATTGCGTCTTGCTAGTTGCAACAAGCTATCGTATTGAAGCTCAAGCATATCGGATACAGCGTGCATTTCGGCTTTCATGGCACTAATGCCTTTGTCCTCGAGCACATTTGAAGCGGATTTATAGGAAAGAGTACTGAGTATACAGAAAATAATAAGGGTAAGGGCAAACGCGAGAGCACCGATCTGTTTTGCAATAGGCCAATTTTTATAGTTCATTCTGCGATCCTATAGGGTAAAGGTTAACGCTAATGTAACCTAACTTTTACGTCATGGTCTTGATATGGGTCTAAGATTTTCTATTATTTATAGATAGTTCGCTGACATATTGCCAATTCCTACCACGATAACTTTGCTTTATTTTAGCGGATAGGAATATAGCACTTTGCGATAGGGAATGCGGTCTAGAGTGATAAGTTTTGGGGTAAATGGATACTTCCCATGGCTTATCGCAATCGAACCAATACATGACGACAAGGAGTGACACTATGTTGGGTGAAAATCATGCGTTAATTTATGAGTTTCCAGATTTTGCTGACCATATTCATCATCTTAAAAAAAACAATGCAATTTTCGCGACCATGGCGCAGCGTTACCATGAGTTAGACCATAAAATTCGCGCTCTAGAGTTAACCAAAGTGCCCACCAATGATGAGCACTTTGTGGCCTTAAAATTAGAACGGCTTCACCTTAAAGATAAGTTGTACCAATATCTGGTTCATGATGCTATTTGAGGCGACAACGGCGCTGTATCTAACCTATTGCGGTTTTTCATTAGTAGCAGATACATGGTTGGCACCCAAACGAGTGATAGCAAGGTTGTTAGTAAGGTGCCTCCCGCGATAGCGATGGCAAAGGGCGGCCAAAATCCGCCACCTGCAATAATCAGCGGAATAAATCCCCCCACCGTCGTGATTGTGGTTGAGCTGATATGCCGACCACAGCCGCTGACAATATTGATAATTACAGCTTTATCTCCCGCCCTGCCATTAGGTGTATCTTCCAGCTCAGCCAAAATTACAATCGCCGCGTTGATCGCAAGCCCCATTAGTCCGAGTAGGGCGATGATCACAGGGAAGCCAAAGGGATAACCAAACACATAGACCGCAAGTAGCCCAAGCCCCGCCGACTGCAATGCACTCAGTAAAATAATCGCTGTTAGCCTAAAGGAGTTAAAGGACAAGACAACTGTGGCCAGCAATAAGGTAACCACTAAAATGATATTAGACAGTAGATTACCTACCGCTTCATTGCGTTTAGCGCTTTCGCCGCCAATTTCAATCCGATAACCTGCCGGTAGTTTGATGGCGGCCACTTTATCTTTTACATCATTTAAGACTTGGGCAGGTAATACCCCGCTGACGATATAAGCTTCGATGGTATTGACGCGTTGACCATTACGCCTAGGGATCGCCCCGCGACTGACTTGCACCTCGTTGTGGGACAGCGCAGATAAAGGAACGGCAGTGCCCGAAGGGGTCATGAGCTGGATTTCCGCAATACGGCTCGCCTGCTCGCGGCTACTCTCACCTAGACGCACGCGTATAGGAAGTGACTCGGTTTGTTCTAACACGCTGCCGCCAATCACTCCAGTTGTAGACATTTGGACTTGCCTAGCAATATCCGTCAGGCTTAATCCGCTGATTAAACTCGCATCTTCATTGACCTGTAGCCATACCTTTGGTGACCCTGCACTCAAGGTTGCGCGGGTGTGGATCACATCGGGCGTTGCAGCCAAAATATGACGGATTTCATCACCCAAGGTGTGTAATTTTTCCAGATTAGGGCCAAAAATCATCAACTCGACCGGGGCATTAAAGGGCGGGCCTTGCTCCAGTTTACGCACCAACACCTGCGCTTCTGGAAAGTCTTTATCCAAGCTTTGCTGCAACTCTGGGATAAGGGCGTTGGCGCGCTCAAAGTCGCTGGCTTTCACCATGGCTTGAGCATAGTTAGTGGCTCCCTGTTGGCGCTGAGTTAAGTTGTAATAAAACGAAGGGGTATTGCCACCCACAACCCAATCGACTTGGCTGATGCCCTCGATTTGATGCAACTGCTTATCCATCAACTGCACTTGGTTTAAGGTGTTTTCGAGGCTGACATGGGGGGCGAGATACAGCTCAATTTGGAACATATCCCGATCCGATGGCGGGAAAAACTGCTCAGTCATCTTGCCTGAAGCGTAAAAACCTAACAGCGGTATTATCCCGATAAGCGTAGCGCTCAGTAGTGGGCGATTGAGCGCAAATCTTAGGCTTGCTTGAAAGTAACCGCTTACTAAAGGCACATTGATACCATGCTGATACCAGACAGGATGTTTACCTTCGAGGCTAAAGCGTCCCGCAAGACCGGCGATCAAAGTATGGGAAATTACATAGGAGCCAAAGAGTGCAAACATTACCGATATAGCTATGCCACTCACAAACTCTCCGGCTGCGCCTGGCATTAATACGATCGGCGCAAAGGCTAGAATAGTGGTAATCGTTGAGCCCGCCAAAGGCAACCACAGGTGATGTAAGGTCTCAGTCACAGCGTTTAAGCGACTCATACCCTGTTGGCGGCGCTGGGAAATGGCATCAACAATTACAATGGCATTGTCCACCATAATCCCTAGAGCAACGACTAAACCTGTGACCGACATTTGATGAATGGGTAAGCCGATATACTTCATGCAGGCTAAGGTAAACAGGGCGGTTAAGGGAAGCGACAGGGCAACGATAATCGCGTTTCTTAAGCCCAAGGTCAGCAGTAAGACGGTGAGAATAATCACAAACCCTTGTATTAGGTTGATAACGAGTCCGCCAAGCCGGTCACTGGTGTAACTGTTTTGCTCAAATAACCATTGCACTTTGATATTTGCGGGAAGCTCGTTGTTGAGCTCATCGACCAGTTGCTTGACTTGTCCTTGCCAGATATCAACACGGGTGTTATTCAACATTCGCGCTGCGACAAACACGCTTTGCTCGCCGTCAACGAGAGCGATGCTATCTGCTGGTTTTTTAGCTTGGCGGCTGATAGTCGCAATATCGCCTAGACGAATGATTTGCCCATCGTTATCGACTTTAAGTGGTACTTGGCGAATACGGTTCTGCGAATCGAGCTCACCCGAGACTTCGACAAGGGCGCGAAAGTGATTGTTATTGATCTCGCCTGCGGCAATTTTACTGTCGGCGCTGCTTAAGATTTTCGCTATGGTACCCGGCGTTAATTGCAACTGGCTCATCTTATAGCCATCGAGCTGGACTAGGATTTCTTCCTCGGGTGCGCCGTAGAGTTTAACGAAATCGGTGCCGGATAAGAGTCTGAGCCTGCTTTGTAATTCCTTGGCATAGCGGTTGAGCATATCCACCCGTGGTTGACTATTATCGTTCCACACTAGGCTTAAAATCGCGGTGTAGGCGTAGCCGACTTGATCGTCTAAGGTCGGTGTCTGTATGTCATCGGGGAGGGTGTTTCTGGCATCGGCCAGCAGATCTCTCGCCCTTGACCACACTGGCGCAGTATCTGTCACTGTGTCTTTGAGCTCTAACTGGATCACCGAGATACCGGGTCTTGAGGTGGATTGAATCAGCTTTATTTCCTCAAGGCGACGTAATTGATTTTCTAATACTTCGGTGACAAGCGCCTCGACCCGCTCGGCGGAAGCGCCGGGATAAGGAGTGATGACAGAGGCAAAGCGGTTGGTGATATGTGGATCTTCGGTGCGAGGCAAACTGGACATCGCGCCAAATCCCGCGACCAGTAGTAGGGCGATCACTAGGCTGACTAAGCGACCATTTTCGACGAAGGCTTTAATCATGATTACCTCGTCGTTGCTATTGTTGTGGAAACGGCTTGGCCAACGACTTGGCCAACGACTAATTTATGCAAACCTTGAGTCACATATTGTTCGTCGGCTTTAATCGCTCCTTGGATATAAGCCATATCCTGCGTGGTGTAGAGAATATCGACATCGCGACGCTCTATTTGAGTTGAAGCGCTATCAGCTGTTTGTTGCGCCGTAACATAGATATTCCAGCGTCCTCGAATACCATCAATCAGTGCTGAAATTGGCACCCAGTAGCCTGCTTGTTCAACGGTCTGTTGTTGATGTAAATAGGCTATTTCTCCATTTATCACCTTAGCCTGTGCCGGTAGGCTAATCCGCAGTTGTACCGTGCGGCTAATGGGGTTGACCTCGGCACTGATCCCAGCGACTTTAGCCATAAATAGTTGATTCTGGACACTAACCTTTACTTCTTGTCCGGTAGTGAATTGGTTAGCAATGGCAACCGGGACACCGATATAGGCCTCGGTATTGATGCTACCAACTAAGGTAAAGACGGGGTTACCCGCGGCAACGACTTCCCCTAAATTATGTTGGCGCAGACTGATGATGCCATCAAAGGGGGCGAGTAAGTGTGATTTGTCGAGTTTGAGTTGATTGGCATGCTGCGAGGCCAGCAGGCGTTGTTTAGCCGCCTCTAGGCTGGTGAGTTGGGTTCGAGTTTCATCGAGCAATTGTTCAGAGACATAACCGGATTTCTTCAGTTCTAGATTCCGTTTGAGAGTGCTGGTGGCAAGGTCAACATCGGCTTGGGTTTGCGCTAAGCTTGCTTGGATTTCTTGGCGCTCGGCTTCAAGCAAGCGGGTATCCAGTTTGGCCAATACTTGCCCCTGAGTCACCTTAGTGCCGCTATCGACCGTTAACTCACTGAGCTTACCCGATAATTCAAATCCGACGCCCGTGGTATTGCCCGCACGGATTGTGCCAGTGAATACTTGCTCACTCTGATAGCTAGTCGACAAGCGCAGCGGCGCCGTCGTCACGGTTTGTAATTGCGCAGTATTGGCATGCTCTGTCACTTCCTTTTGACAGGCCGTTAAGGTGGTGACGGCAATCACGCAAACGCAAAATACACGCCAAAAACATCGGGCCGCTTGATCCATTTGAATCCTTCCGTTGTAAGCTTAAGGTTAATTTTATGTAACTAGACTTGCTAGTCTAGTTGTGCGGAACTGGACTGTCTAGTCTATTTTATGCTTAACTAATACGAATTAATTATGTTGCTACCTTGAGTGAAGATATGACTCAGTCCACCGAGATCCCGATGAGCCGCAGTGAACAAAAGAAACAGCAAGTGCTAGTGGCGGCCATTGACTTGTTTTGCCGCCAAGGTTTTCCCCATACCAGTATGGATGAAGTCGCTAAATTGGCGGGTGTTTCTAAGCAAACAGTTTATTCTCACTATGGCAGTAAAGATGACCTATTTGTGGCTGCGATTGAGTCAAAATGCGTGGGTCACAATTTACATGATGACTTACTGAGTGATCCAAGCCAACCCGAAGCCACTATCACAGAGTTTGCGTTGCAATTTGGTGAAATGATTGTCAGCCCTGAGGCTATTACCGTCTTTAAAGCCTGTGTGGCGCAATCGGAAAGCCACCCTGAAGTCTCACGCTTATTTTTTGAGGCGGGCCCACAGCATATGCTTACGATGCTGACAAAATATTTAGTGGCGGTTGAGGCGCTTGGATTGTATCGATTTCCACAACCGCATCACTGTGCGGTTCGTTTATGTTTAATGCTGTTTGGTGAATTGAAGCTCAGGTTAGAGTTGGGGCTAGAAACCGAGAGTTTATTGGGGGAACGTGAGCAGTATATTCGGGGTTGTGCTGAGATGTTCCTAAAAGCTTATTGCGTTTAACTAAAGTGGCGTTAAGGTATCAGTTTGTATCATTCTTCGATTAAGAATGAACTTTTGTCTTGGGTAACGCGTATTATACGCAATACATTATTCAACCAGTAACGCAAGGAGCAGGCGTGGCTAAACCACTTCATTCACCAGTCAATATTAACCCCAGCATAGTGTTCATAGGGTTGATTCCTTTGTTGAGTTACTCCGTTTTCGCAGCAGAGCCTCGCCAAGAATATAAGCCTTTTAAGGTCAGCGTATCGCAAATTAGTACCCAGAGTGCCAACGTTGCCAATGGTGAAACAGAGTTGCAGCGGGATAGCCTGTTACTCAACGCTGGCGTGACTATGCCCTTGAGTCAACAATGGTCCGTTGGGATGAGACTTGGCTACGACAGACTTGACTACGATTGGCGTAATATTCGTTTAACAGGCGCCAATAATACGGCAGCATTGTTTAGTGATGCGGGTGAAACCTGGGAAAATATCGATCGCTACCGTGCGAGCCTATCTGTTAATTATCGGATGGATAAGCATTGGTCATTTATGCTTTCGCCACAAATCCAATATGCTTATGCCGATACCGCGTCCGCCAGTAATGCACAGAGTTATGGTGTGGTTGCCTCGGCCATGTATGCCTTTGAATCGGGAAACATGCTGGGCTTTGGTGTGGCCTACTTGAATGACATAGATGAAGTGCGTACTTTGCCTTACCTTGCCGTGAGCTGGCAGATTAATGATCGCTGGCGTCTAGCAAATCCTTTCCAAGCGGGCTTTAGTGGGCCAGCAGGATTGGAACTTAGTTATCAGTTCAATCCCGCTTGGAACGTGGGCTTGGGTAATTCGCGCCGCACCGAGCGATTTTTAATTGCCGATGATGAAACGGTAGTCGAAACCAATGAATGGGTGAGCTATCTGCGAGCTGGTTGGCGCGTTACACCGGCAATCGCGTTAAATCTCTACGCGGGCTATTATTTTAACGGCGAATTAGAAGTGACCGATGAAGCAGCGCTTGATCTCGATAACCAAGGCGCTGCGGCCTTGGATCTCGAGTTCAGATTTTGATTATTGGCCCAGCATGGCTTCTTTGAGGCTTGCCTGGGCAGGTTTTTCACCTAACCAAATTTTGAGTAAGGCTTGGCGGAACATTTCCCCTTCAATCGTGGCTTGTTCTTGACCGTTTTTATAGGCGGTAACACCACGGCTTTTGTTGGCGACTAAGGTAAATTGGTCGCCTTGTTTTATTTCATCCTTAAATAGCGCCATAAACGCATCAATTTGTGGCTGAATATCCGTGGTATTATCGGCCGTGGCGTACTCAAATCCTTCGATAATTGCATCACGCATTTTCTCTGAGGTGATCATTCCTGAGGTGATATTAAGACGAATCGCCGCAACTGGGGCATTGATCACTTCGGCGGTGGTGTTGCTGGGGGTAGGCACGTACAGACTCCCCACATACAAATCCATAAAAAATTTGCTACGTACCCCTGCGCCATTTAATTGCAGTGTCTGAGCATCGAGCGTGATACTGTCGGCGACTTGGACTCCGGAAACCTCTTTAGCGTGAGTCAGTAGTGGGAAAAGTAAAGCAGTGGTAAGCGTCAGAGTTGAGAGTAACTTCATCATACACCTCATATTTTTTAGTTATGGCCGTTGAGCGTATCAATAATCTTGATTACTCAAACGGGGATTTATCTGTAGATTGCGAAGCGATACTAATCGAAACCAAAGAGGAGCGATAGCCTTATCTGTGCAAGCTATCGCTGGTGACTTAGGCAAAACAAGGCGACTTTCCCTTGTCGAGCGCATTAAAAAAGCGATATGTGTGAAGCAATATTCGACCTGTTTAGTTTATTAGCTGACAGGGTCAGCCACGAACTCCTAATTTATATTGGCCGTTCTGTTCAAACATGACTGCTTGTTTTTGTTTTGGAGAGATCAGAATTGGACCATCATCAAAGAACAAAAAGCACTTCCAATTGCGTACAAACACATCCCAACGAGTCTCTATCACCTGATATTTTTCATAGCAAAAAAACACTGGGGTATCCTCAGGCCATTGTATAAACTCGGCTAGCATTTCGGGGAGGCTGTTATCCTCGCTATCCCATGCGCTTTGCCAATGATCTGTTTGTGTCCATGCATCGGCTTTAGCCGCCCAATCCCCTTTAGTAAATTGCTCGGCGCGGCTGCTTTTATTGCTAATCCACTGATTCCACACCAGCATGGCACTTTTATCCGTTAATGGCAGGATACAAGTTTTGTCTTCATCGCTGACAGGTAAGTCTTTGTGGTTAAAAATCCACTTACGGCGATAGGTGTCTAAAGGTATATAGGTATGTGCCAAACAAAATCTCCTAGCAAATGACAAGACTAAAACGGGCTCATTATAAGGTCTGAGGAATAAATAATAAAACCACCGAGCGGAGATATTACCGCTCGGTATCTTTAATTATTGTGCTTCAGTTATGATTCGAGTGAGTTCAGCCGCGTAGTGTTGTGCTACCTGATTACTCGGATCGGCATTGAGGGCATTGGTAAACGCAGTGTGTGCGCCTTCAGCTTGGCCAAGTTCAATCATAAATAAGCCAAGTTTTATCCACGTTTGAGTATCAGAGGCATACTTTTCTAAGTAGTCTAGATAGATGTTGACTGACTCTTGAATTTTTCCGCATAGCTTAAGGATATGCGCATATTGCGGCATATACTCGTCACTGTAGGCCAAAATTTTGACAAGGGTTGACTCGGCGAGATCGAGTTTTTCAAGTTTGAGCGCAAGCAAAATAAGGTGCTTTAATTCCATCTCAGTACAGAGATCTTCGGGTAATGCTAATAGTGCATCTAATGCTTGCTGATATTGCTGCTCTAGGCTGAGCTGTAACGCGAGAGCCAAGTGATACAGTCTTTGCAATTCTGGATTGCCATCGACGAATGGCAGTAGGTTTTCTACTGTTATCGATAGACCTTGATTGTTTCTCATGGCGTAAAGCGTCATGATTTTTGTGTAGATATTTTCCGCAGTAGACGCCTTATTTAATGCCTCAACATAGACTGGGCTTACTAGGGTAATATCCTGAGAAAATTGTTCTGTTAATTCATTCCATATCACCTGATCGGATTCAGATAATGTGGGATGTTTATGGTATTTATTCCAAATATAAATACGGCCTGATTGGTTTTTTTTTAACCAAATAGGTGCAAGCAGCGTTAATGAGGTGGAATTTAATTCGAGTTGTCGAAATTTAAGATTATCATAGGATTTTTTAGTGAGTTCCAAAATATCATGGCATATTGTATTGAACGCTTCATAATAGTTTAGCGTCATTTCATTGATATGGGATTGTGTCCAACTATCGGTATTTCTTGAAGTGAGAAAATGTGAGAACTCATAATAACCGTAGGTTTTAATCAACCGAGACAGTGTGGCGTAGTGAAGATTAATCTCTTCTTCTATTTTGTTGATTTTATCCAACGTTAAGCAGGAATCCTGCGGATCCTCATTCAGTGTTTTGGCAAGCGTAAGTGCTTTTTTAGTTAGCTGCCTTAATGTTTCTAATTGGCTAATGGCTTTACTGCACTCTTGTATTGCGGAGTTTAAGTCATCCTCAGTATTGGGCGTTGCCTCGTTGATCACTTCAATGACGGATTTATCCGTAAATGATGAAAGCACTATTGCCGTTGTTGGCTCGTGAACAATACCCTCAATTTTAGCTGCATTAATTGATAGATTAATAAAGCTAATTTCGGGATAGGTCTTGGCTTCTTCAGCGAGAGACTCCATTGCATGAATAAGCTGAATTGGGGTTTCTGCTGGCAGTCCTGCGTAGGTTTCTACCCATTTATTATTACAGCCTAAACTTGGACCAATGCTGGCTTCAACCGTTCCTTTTGCATGGCTATAACCGGATTTTGAATAGCAATAATCGACGCCACTTAGCAATAGGGTAGTAAAGCCCATTTCGATAGCAAGGCGTATTGAGCTGTTGGTGACCGTTGGGCCGACGGTGATGATATTGTCATGATCATGCTTGCCACTCCAAGGATAGCGTTGACCCAAATAGGCTTTAGGGCCATTCCATTGGGAAAGGACTTTATGACTTACGTGATAGGAATTTACCAGCAAGGTTTTGTGGCTTAATTTAAACATGTCACGGCTTACGTCGAAACTAAAATCCTGAGGGTCGACACAAGTAATAATGTCTACGGATATGCCATTATCGGCTAGTTTTCCTGCGATGCGTGAGACGGCGATAATAAATAAATTGTCGTTATTATGTTTTATCCAATTGATATGTTCGTCAAGGGAAGGGCCACCTGCGATGATTAAGCAGGTTTTCCCGCTAAATGTATTCCGTAGTATTTGGGCTGGTACTTGATTATCGGCGATATTTTTAAGCTGGGTTTGAAAAAAGATTTTTTGGGTAAAACCGATCCTATGGGTGAAATAATCATCCTGAATCTTGGTCTCAATGCGATTGAATAAGGCAATATAGGCATCTAAGTGCTGGGATGCAACGCCTAAGGATTGATGAATTTCGTATTCGTCTTTGATGAGATAGATTTTAAATTCATCATGTTCCATTAACTCAATAAAACTGGCTTCATTAACAATGCTGATTGCAGATTGTTTGTCTGCGGGGATATCGATAACCAATAAGGGCATAACTTCATCTAATTCAACAAAAAGAAATTTAGCACCGAGGGGGAGATCCTGCTCCAACACGTAATTGGCTAGCAGCCCTGAATCCATTCCAACCACAATATGCAGCTTATCTTGTTGAGAAAACGATTGTCTGAAGCGACGATTATATAAGGTTTTAGAGTCAATCCCCTCAAAGGTGTGGCGGTTAATACTAGGCAAGTAGTATTCGTTAAAGCGACTGATCGCAAAGTTATTCAAAATGTGGGCTTGTAGTTGCATGTTTTCCTCGAGTAGAGCGAACAACTGAGCGATTACACGGATGATACGCCAGCATAATGTCACTTCATTCATTGTCTGAGCAAGTGTTACTAGGACTTTGCAAAATATGTTCCAGCAAAAAATTGACACTAATAGGCTGGTACCTTGCTTGAGCTGTAAAGCATTTTTTTGCTAGGCATCTAGCAATAAGTATATAAAAAATTTATATTTTATCGATATTTGCCTATAATGAAGTGGCTTGTATGTATAAC
>NZ_JAKZGV010000043.1:0-35877 GCF_022557375.1 Shewanella sp. MM_2022_3 | reverse complement strand
AACCCTCAAATAGCAATACCATATTTAGATTCAAAACGCTGTCTAGATAAATTTAACGTTAAAAAATAACATAATTAAAAACTGTAATTAAAAAGAGGAAAGAGAAAATGATTACACCACAAGGTGCAGCTCAATTTATTAAAGTAAATGTTACTCTAGAAAATGGTGAACCTGTATTTATCTATACCGATGCTAGCGGTGAACAGTGCCCAGGTGATGTCACTATCACTCAAGCTGGAACTGTAACCTATTTGCTGAATGACCAAACCGGCAAAGGGTTAAAATTTGTCGGTGTGGGTTTTGTAACCCCGTTTGATGAAATCGTCGATGCGGTGACCATTAGCAGCGATGGTATGTTAGTGCAACTTGTCGACCTAGATAGAACCCCTGGCACCACTAAATTCCAATTTGTATTGAGTAATACGGCTAATACTCTGTTGGTATTAAGTCCTGATCCAGAAATAATTAACAAACCAAATTAATGTCAAACATAAGTGGAAAATAAGTGGGGACAGCCATGTCTTTTTGTGCTTTGTCCCCTCTTCTACTAGTCTTTAAATTATCTTCACCTTGTCTGTTTGGAGCGAGTCATGACCTCGGCCAGAGAAAAGCGAGGACAGCCATGTCTTTTTGTGCTTTGTCCCCTCTTCTACTAGTCTTTAAATTATCTTCACCTTGTCTGTTTGGAGCGAGTCATGACCTCGGCCAGAAGAATGCTTATCGATGCCAATACAACACCCTTCTATCATGTGATTAATCGCTGTGTCAGAAGGGCTTTTTTGTGTGGTGAAGATAAACTCACTGGGCGCAGTTATGAGCATAGACGTGGCTGGATTGTCGATAAAATCAAAGCATTATCCACCATCTTTTGTATCGACATTTGCGCCTATGCAGTGATGAACAACCATTACCATTTAGTGCTTAAAATTGATGTCGAGAAGGCCAAATCGTTAACGCAAAAAGATATTATCAGCCGCTGGTGCCAAATCACTAAAGGCCATGCCATTGCCACTAAGTATATGAATGGTGATGCATTAATCGACGGCGAACGCATGTTACTCGATGGCTTAATTGCTGAATGGCAAAAGCGATTAAGTAGTATCTCTTGGTTTATGCGATGCTTAAATGAAGAGATTGCCCGTAAAGCCAATCGAGAAGATGAGTGCAAAGGCGCCTTCTGGGAAGGTCGTTTTAAATCCCAAGCACTGTTAGATGAGCAAGCATTACTGGCGTGTATGATGTACGTTGATTTAAATCCTATTCGAGCAGGCATTGCCGATTCTTTGCAATCCTCTGATTTTACATCGATTCAAGAGCGCCTGAATGCGCTTTCATCTAACAGCGTCACACCACTGTCAACCCAACTCCCTGTAGATAACACTCAACCATTACCACATAAACCCCTCGTAAAATTTGATGGTGCAACGCATCTCCAACAGCAAACGGCCATTCCCTTCCATTTTGCCGATTATCTCGAGCTTATCGATTGGACCGGCCGCGCCATCCGCCATGATAAAAAAGGCTTTATCGATAACCTACGACCTAAGTTGCTTAATGAGTTAGGGATTGCATCCGATGCCTGGTTACTTTCAGCCAAGGAGTTTCGTCGCCAGTATAGTGGTGTAAGCGGTCGATGGGATGCAATGTGTGCATTTAAACACAAGCAAGGTGGCAAATGGTGCCGAGGAAAATCCCATAGCCAAGCACTACATCCCGACCAAATTAATGGACTTACACTGCGTTAAATTGCCCCAATAACAAATATTCGACTCAGTCTTAATGCTTAAGATTGGGGGCTATTTAGTCCCAATTTTGCGAGATGTAAACAAGCGCCAAGCTAACCATGATCCTAATTGCAGACAAAACGACTCAGAAGGCAAAATTTAATACATTTAAAATCAAATAATTACACCAGAAGGTAAGCAGAAGGTATCTTTTCTTCCGCCAGAATAAAGTCATCCTCAGAAAAGCGCCTAGCGCAGATGATTAAAGTTCACAGGGAAAGATAACAATGACAAACTCACCGAAACTAGCTCGCCCACACCCCGCCTTATCTATTGTCGATGATGCTGCATTGCCCGCAACTCAGCATGCAAAGGCTGCCGAGTTACCGCTGAACTTTTTCGAGCATTCTTCCCTCGAGACCATTGAACTCTTTATTCAACATTTAACTGAAGCCATGATCTTAGTGAATGCCAACGGCTTTATCCGTTCGTGCAATCAGCGCAGTGCCGAGCTGCTCGATTGCCCGCAGGCGACTTTAAAGGGCCAAGACTGGCGCAATTTTTTGACCGAACATCATCAAGCGCGCTATGACAATCTTCTGAGCCACGATGTGCAATTAGGCACCAACTGTGGTCAACCCGTGCAGCACCCAGCGCAGGAAACCACGCTGATCTGTGCCTCAGGCAAGGCCAAAGATGTTGAATTGTCTATCTCTTTTATTCCCAGCCATGATCCCGTATTTGTGATGGTCATGCACGATTTAACTCACCATAAAGCAGAAAACCAAAAACTACGTAAGCTCGCCGCGACCGACTCCCTCACCCAACTGGCGAACCGTCGCTATTTTGATGAAATGCTGCAACAACACTGGGAAGAATGCACCGCCAAACTGCGCCCTATCAGCGTAGTGATTATCGATGTGGATTATTTTAAGGTGTTTAATGATCAGTTTGGTCATATCCAAGGTGATGAATGCCTTAGAAAAATTGCCAAAGTGATCGCCACTATTGTGCCTATCGAAATCGGTCTTGCGGCCCGTTACGGCGGCGAAGAGTTTGCGCTGATCCTGCCTAATCACAATGCCAAAATGGCGCTCACCATAGCGCAAAAAATTCAGCAAGGGATTAATAATATTCGTTTTACTGACCAAGGGCTCAGGGATTATGTCTCGGTAAGTGCCAGCCAAGGGATTGCCAGTGAAGTCAATGGCCAGTTCCGTACCTCACTCGCCATGGTATGCGCCGCCGATACCGCGCTTTACCGCGCCAAGGCCGATGGTCGCGATAGAATTAATACCTCGCTGTGATGATATTTGTCTGAAATAAAACCAAAGGTTTATGCATGACATAACCACAAGGATGTCACCCATGAAAACCTCAAAAAATATCTGTTTTAGCTCGAATAACTTAGTTCAAGACCTCGCTCAAGAAACATCAGAAAATACGGCTAAAGTCGTTTTATTAGGCTCGAAAACACTCGATATTTTCACTTGGCAAGCTTGGATAAAAAACCAACATGGAGGACTAGTATTTCAATATTGTTGTGAGTTTAATCATACGGGCTTTATTGTGAAGATAAATGCACTTGGCAATATTGAATCGGTTGTTAATAGCCGATTATTATCGATTGAGATGACTTCGATGTCATGTGGCTTAAATGATGATTATTGGCATTTATTATCCATCAGCTACCAATATCATAAGCTAAAATGTTATATCGATGGCGATGAAATCGAAGTTCAACAGCAAATTATCCCTTTAACAGATAACCGTGTATTAAAGGCTATGTCCAATAACGCATTATCTTTTGAAGGAGAAATGACTAACATCAGTTTAATTGAGCACGACTTAACAGACTATCAAATCCTAAATTATTATCTACAACCTGATAGTCAGTCATCTATCACCGAAAACAATATTTATACTGCACAAGATAAACACTCCCTAAAAAACATTCATTCAAATCCACTTAATTCAACAAGGCAAGATGTGATGCTAGTTATTTTTAATGATACAAAATATAAATTCATTAAAAACAATCTAACCACAAATGATTTCAAAAAACAGCTATCCAATATTATTCCAGCCAATGATCGTTGTGCTTATATAATTGAATCAAACAATCAAAATTGGCCACACTTTATTTATCATGCTAATTATGTTTCCGAAGAGGATCCCGATATTGCGTTAAATTTTGATATATTAAAATCTCTCACACCTAATCGTTCCCGTGTGCATTTGCAGCTTACCAACGAACTGACATTTGATTGCTTTATCAGTCAATCTACTTCGAGTCGATTAATCGCCGAAATTCGTATCAGTGAAAATATCGATTTTACGCTAGCCAAACATGCTCTGCGCTTTATTAAGGATTATTAAAATCCTAGGATTGATCGTTGCTCGCTCCGACAAGCGAATGAGCACTTAAAGACTGAAGCGATCCCCGTTATAGCGTGGGTCATAAAAAGCCCCTTACCATTTGCAATACAGCGACCTTTTATCCTAAATACCTGCGTCTAAGTATGCGATATCAGGATCGTCTAATCCCAATAAAATGCTCCCCCTTCGAAACAGCTAGTTTGCACGATACCCAAAGTACAGTCGAATACCTCGCTAGCCTAGCTAGATATTTTAGGGCAAACTCAGCGTCCTTACCCGTTGGACTGTTTCTACAGTACTGGACTGTACGCTAAAGGTGACACATGAATCCACCTCCTACTTTAGCCTTGCTCTTTGCCCTATTGGCTGCCACCTTAATGGGCACGATTGGCGTATTCGCACGCTTTGCAGCTCTGCCAGCCGAACATATTACCTTTTACCGCCTGCTACTCGGCGCGCTATTTTTAATGGCCTATATGCTGTTAACGGGAAAAAGACAGCAAATTCGCCATAAACCGAGCAAACGCACCTTGATAAATGGCGCTATGCTCGCCGGATTTATGGCTTTTTATATTGAGGCCATTCAATACACTCAAATGGCAACCGTGATTATGATCATCTACCTCGCGCCTGTGGTGTCTTCGGTATTTGCGCACTTTGTGTTTAATGAAAGACTCAACCGATTCAGTATGGCAAGTGTGGTACTCGCCTTAGCAGGCTTTATATTAATGCTGCCCATCACATCGAGCCAATCACTATATGATTCTGAAATATTGGGATATTTTTATGCATTATTGTCGTTACTGACCTATAGTGGCTTTATCTTAATCAACCGCAAACCGAGTGCCGCCTCACCCTATCAAAGTACGCTGGTACAGCTAGGTGTTGGCGCTTTATGCCTACTTCCCTTAGTGTTTACCACACCCTTAGTACCCAGCCTGAATCAATTTGCTTGGCTGCTGGCAATTGGGTTCTTTCCGGGATTTTTAGCTATTCTGTTTGCAGTAAAAGCTCTAAATCAATTGCCATCAATCACCTACGGCACACTCTCCTATGTGGAACCTGTGGTGGTGGTCACTCTGGCGTGGTGGTTATTTAATGAAACATTAACCGCACAGCAATTGATAGGTGTGGTACTGATAATGCTGGCTGGTATAGCACAAGGTTGGTTAAGCCAACACAAAGCCCTAAAAAGCCCTGAAAATCCCTCTGTTTGCCACCATGAATAAATGAGTAAAATATAAACTAAATCTTTTTGATAGGAGCATCACTTGAAAAAACTACTCTTAATGATCAGTGCTTTGGTCCTGACAGGCTGTCTAGGAATGCCTAACTACGTCGAACCCGTTAAAGATTTTAAACTCGACCGCTATTTAGGCAAATGGTACGAGATTGCGAGGCTTGACCACTCCTTCGAGCGCGGATTAACCCAAGTTTCTGCCGAATACAGCCTTAAGCCCGATGGCGGCGTTAAAGTCATTAATCGGGGCTATTCTGCCGCCAAACAGGAATGGAAAGAAGCCGAAGGTAAAGCCTATTTTGTGAATGGAGAGAACGAAGCCTACTTAAAAGTCTCCTTTTTCGGGCCGTTTTATGGTTCGTATGTGGTCTTTGGGCTCGACCAACAAAATTATCAATACGCCTTTATCTCGGGGCCAGATACGGATTATTTATGGCTACTAGCCCGAACTCCAACCGTGTCCCCTGAGGTGATTAAGCAATTTGTCGACATGGCGAGCGCCCGCGGCTTTGACACTGACAGCTTGATTTATGTCGAACAACAAGCCGAGGCAAAACAATAACCGCTAAGCCGAGGCTAACACTCAAGGTAAACACCATAAACAAAAACGCCGCTCAATAAGCGGCGTTTTTTATCTGATCATTTAAGGCTATTTAAAACAAGTAATTAGCCTTCGATGCCCTTGCTCGCGAGGAACTCATCATAGGTGCCCTTGAAGTCATTCACGCCGTTAGGAGTAATTTCAAGGATACGGTTGGCCAGTGACGATACGAATGCGCGGTCGTGACTCACAAACAACAAGGTGCCTTCGTATTTCTCTAAGGCGTTGTTTAAGGATTCGATCGATTCCATATCCATGTGGTTGGTCGGTTCGTCGAGCATCAGGATATTTGGTTTTTGCATGATGAGCTTACCAAATAACATACGGCCCTTTTCACCACCCGAGAGCACTTTGACAGACTTTTTAATGTCGTCGGCGCTAAACAGCATACGACCTAAAATACCGCGTACCGCTTGGTCGTCATCTTCAGGTTTACGCCACTGGCTCATCCACTCAAAAAGCGTCATGTCGTTAGCAAAATCAGACTCATGATCCTGCGCGTAATAACCGATATTGCTGTTTTCAGACCATTGGATATGGCCTTCATCCTGTGGAATATCATGGATTAAAGTACGCAGCAGGGTAGTTTTACCCACACCGTTCTCACCGAGGATAGCGATACGCTCACCCACTTCGACAATCAGGTTTAAGTCTTTAAACAGTGGCGTGTCATAACCTTTCGCCAAATTCTCAACCACTAACGCATTACGGAACAGTTTCTTTTCCTGCTCGAAACGAATGAATGGGTTAACACGGCTAGAGGCTTTAACTTCATCCAGCTTGATCTTATCGATTTGACGGGCACGAGACGTCGCTTGTTTTGCCTTAGAAGCGTTAGCAGAGAAGCGCGCAACGAAGGTTTGTAGCTCAGAAATTTGCGCTTTCTTCTTGGCGTTGTCAGCTAGCAAACGCTCACGGGCCTGAGTCGCTGCTTGCATATATTCGTCGTAGTTACCTGGGTAAACACGCAGTTCACCGTAGTCTAAGTCTGCCATATGGGTACAGACTGAGTTTAAGAAGTAACGGTCGTGCGAAATGATGATCATGGTGCTATCGCGTTGGTTCAAGACGTCCTGTAACCAGCGGATAGTGTCGATGTCCAAGTTGTTGGTAGGTTCGTCGAGTAGCAGTACATCAGGATCGGAGAACAGCGCCTGCGCCAATAATACCCGCAGTTTTAAACCTGGGGCGATTTCAGACATTAGACCGAAATGGCTTTCGATACCGATACCCACACCAAGTAGCAGTTCACCAGCGCGAGATTCGGCGGTGTAACCGTCCATTTCGGCAAATTCCATCTCAAGGTTTGCCACGGCAATGCCGTCTTCTTCGCTCATTTCAGGTAAAGAATAGATACGGTCACGCTCTTGCTTGACCTTCCACAGTTCACGGTGGCCCATGATAACGGTGTCAATCAGCGTGTATTCC
Organism: Shewanella sp. MM_2022_3; assembly: GCF_022557375.1. Classification (NCBI taxonomy): domain Bacteria; kingdom Pseudomonadati; phylum Pseudomonadota; class Gammaproteobacteria; order Alteromonadales; family Shewanellaceae; genus Shewanella; species Shewanella sp. MM_2022_3. The sequence continues at coordinate 28,505 of NZ_JAKZGV010000043.1, read as the reverse complement.
TCGTAACCGAATTGGTTCTGGCTGAGTTTGCCCAGACGCTCGTTGACGTCTAAAGATACGTTACCGCTGCTCGGCTCTAGATCACCGCAAAGGATCTTCATGAAGGTTGATTTACCGCAGCCGTTCGCACCGATAAGACCGTAACGGTTACCGCCGCCGAATTTAACTGAGATGTTTTCAAACAGTGGCTTAGCGCCAAACTGCATGGTGATATTCGCTGTTGTGATCAAAATGAACTTCCAAATCGAGTAATGTTGGCCAGACTATTGGCAGTGCATATAAGCATAAACCAATTTCCACCAGCCTGAGGGGGTAAAAATAAACGTGGCACTATAGCAGTTTGGGTTAAATTATCAACTAAAAAGGCCCCGTTAGCCGCGAATGCTTAAGCGATTCTGAGCCATGTAACCCAAAGATAACTGTTTATTTAACCTGAATTTTTACAAATACAACCCAAGATAATCCTATTGGATGACAACTGAATTAACATTGCATTTTTAGCCAGACAATCCAAATACCGCCCACTGAACTGGGCGGTATTTGTAAGCCCCCGCTCACTCGCGGGCCGATAAACAATACCAATACGTTACAGTTTTTGCTGTCTTAAACGGTTCGCATTGGTGACCACAGTTAAAGAAGACAGCGCCATCGCAGCCCCGGCAATCACAGGACTTAACAGCATACCCGTAAGCGGATACAAGACGCCCGCCGCCACTGGGATACCTAAACTATTGTAGATAAAAGCCCCAAACAGGTTCTGTTTAATATTGCGAATGGTCGCGCGGGAAAGTGCCAATAAGTTAGCAATCACTATCAGCTGATGCGACAGTAGAGTCATATCCGCGCTTTCGATCGCCACCTCAGTGCCCGATCCCATAGCGATCCCCACATCGGCGCTCATTAAGGCAGGCGCATCGTTGATACCATCCCCCACCATGGCAACCACATGGCCTTGCTGCTGTAAGGCTTTAATATGCTGCTGCTTTTGCTCGGGTAACACACCCGCAATCACTTCCTCTATGCCTACTTGAGCTGCCACCGCCTGCGCCGTTTGTGGATTATCTCCAGTCAGCAGCACTACTCGAATGCCCTGTGAGCGTATTGCACTAATCGCTTCTTTCGCATCGGCTTTTATCGGGTCGGCAATCGCGATAGTGGCCACTAACTTACCCGCCTTAGCGACATAAATCGGTGTTTTACCCTGTTTGGCAAATTGCGCGGCGGCTTCTACCGTAAAACCTGAGCTGCTGCCTGTCACGCCCTCCCCTGACGGCACATCAAATGCAGCCATTAAGGCTTGATTCCCCACTAAAAAGTCGGCGCCATCGACTCGCCCTTCTATACCCTTACCTTGATGATTAATAAAAATCTCGGTTGCGGGCAATGGAATCGAGGCTTGCTTAACATAGCTAACCATTGCGCTGGCCAGCGGATGCTCTGAATGCTGCTCAAGACTGGCGATAGCGCCAAGTAGTACGTGCTTGTCTTCATCGCTGAGTGCTTGGTCATTGTCACCAGCCCAATGGATATCGGTCACTTGGGGTTTACCCTGAGTCACTGTGCCGGTTTTATCCAGCACCACGCAATCAACCTTGCTGGCGCTTTGCAGTGCTTCACCATTTTTAACCAAGACGCCCATTTGAGCAGCGCGGCCAACGGATACCATGATAGACATAGGTGTCGCTAAGCCTAAGGCGCAGGGACAGGCGATGATCAGCACGCTGGTGAGCACCACAAGCGCATGACTAAGCGCGGGTTCTGGCCCAACAAGATACCAAATCGCCGCCGCGAGTAAGGCGATAACCACGACCGTTGGCACAAATACCGCCGAAATGTTATCGGCCAGGCGACCAATCGGCATCTTTGAGGTTTGCGCCTCCTGCACCAGTGCGATGATTTTGGCAAGGCGCGTATCCTGCTGCCCAGCGGTCACTCGGTAGACTAAACTGCCGTTACCATTGACAGTTCCCGCGCTCAGATTATCCCCAACATGCTTTGGCACCGGAATAGGTTCGCCCGTTAGCATGGCCTCATCGAGTAATGACTGGCCGGACTCCACCACGCCATCGAGTGCGACCCTGTCGCCGGGGCGAAGTCTGAGTTTATCCCCCAGTTTAAGCTGGTCGATTTCCACCTCTTCATCGCCATTGTCGCCAATACGAATCGCAGTGGAGGATTGCAGGCCGAGTAAGCGCTGCACTGCTTCGCTGGTCTTACCGCGCGCTTTTAATTCAAGGGCATGGCCTAAGTTAATCAAGCCTAAAATCATCACGCTCGCCTCAAAGTACACATGGCGAGTATCCATTGGAAACGCACTCGGAATAAGCACCACCAGCATGGAATAAAGCCATGCCGTGCTGGTGCCTAACACGATTAAGGTATCCATATTGGTGGTTTTGGCTTTAAGCGCTCGCCACATTCCCTGATAGAAATGGCGCCCGGTACCGACTAAAAGAGCCAGCGTGATTAAACCCATTATGCCCCAACCTAGCTGCATGCTAGGGCGATTAATCATCATCTCGCCGCCCAGTAATCCCCATAACATCATAGGGATACCAACCGCGAGTGCTGCGATAGCCTGACGCATCCGCAGGCGATACTCCACCGCATCTTCGACCCGCTTTTCCTCTGCAGCCGCCTTTGCGTCCACAATCAACTGGGCGGGATAACCCGCCTTATCCATAACAGCCAGCGCCGCATCACTGCTCATCTTGCCATTCACAGTCACTTGCTTATCGGCGAGATTGATACGGGCACTCACATCCAGTTCGGCCGCAAAGGCCTTTTCAATTTTGGCCACACACCCCGCACAATTCATGGTGGCGACATAGAGTTTTATCTGCGACATGGAAGATCCCTCACTTGAACTTAACCGCTATAGGGTTAAGATAAAGTCTCCCATCACGGGAGAGTCAAGGGTGTTTTTGTGGCAAGTATCACACTTGTCTGCACGAGTCTTTAGAACAGATAAGAACTGAGGTCAGTATGAAAATTGGTGAAGTCGCGAAGCACACAGGGTTAAGCGTCAAAAGCATACGCTATTACCACGATATCGGCCTTGTCTGCGGCGAGCGTAACGAGGCGGGATACAGGGTGTATCGCCATCGGGATATCGAATCGCTGAAATTTGTCCACCAGTGCCGCGACTTAGGTTTTAGCCTCGAGGATTGCAAACTCCTGCTTGGTTTGCGTAATAACGACAGCCGCAATGCCGAAGATGTGAAGCAACTCACCCGCAACCATTTGGCCTATGTTGAGGATCAAATTGGTAAATTGCAGAATCTTCGTAGCCAGTTACAGCAAATGGTCAGCGAGTGCCAAGGCGGCGAACAGCCCCACTGCGCCATTATTGATAGCCTTAACCACCAGCATTAAATCCGCCATCACCCGCATTAAGCCAGCCATAAAAAAGCCTGCTTGGATGCAGGCTTGTTTATGGGGTTGTCACTCATACCAAGGTGTTAGCGCTTTAGCGCGGCCACATTATCTAGCTGCAACGCTGGCAATTTACCCGCTGGCGTAAATGAAAACACTTGCCCATAAAAGGCTAACTCGGTTTCTAATCCCGCCGCTTTATGTTCTGGCGTGCGTCCATCACTTGCGTCATCGCCATAATCGATATAGGCCGTCGGCACACCTTTGGCTTTAAGGGCATCATAGATTTGCCGCGACTGCGCCGTTGGTACAATCTTGTTTCTCAAGCCTTGGAAAATCAGCAAAGGTTCATTCAAACCATCTAAGTGATTGAGTGGCGATAACTCGCGGTAGCGTTCCTTCTTCTCTGGATAGGGGCCGATAAGTTGGTCTAAATAACCCGACTCAAACTTATGGGTTCCCTTAGCGAGCTGCTCAAAATCGCTGATACCCTCATAGCTCACACCCGCTTGAAACACATCATAAAACGCTAGCGAAGACATCACTGTTAAGCCACCGGCGCTGATGCCGCGAATAGCTAATTTATTGGCGTCTACCCAGCCCTTAGCCACTAAATACTTTGCGGCATTAACCGCATCCTCTACATCGCTTTCACCCCATTTGCCATAAAGGCTTTGGCGATAGGCGCGGCCAAAACCACTGCTGCCGCGAAAGTTTAAATCCAGCACCGCAACCCCGCGGCTGGTCCAAAACTGGATTTCACTGCGATAGGCCAGTGAAGCCCGCGCCGTCGGCCCGCCATGTAGCATCACGATAAGTGGCGGCCTTGTGTCGTGGGGCGCCACGTAATTAGGGTTCACAGGGCTGTAAAAATAACCATAGGCCTGCTGATTTTTACCGGTAGCGAAGGCAATATTTTTCGCCCGCGAGACATAGTTGGGATCAAGATTCGCGAGCGCTGGGGCGTACACAAGCTCAGTGCCACGCCCAACAACGCGATAAATACCTTTCTCTGGTGTTGCCTTAGCGCCAACAAAATAAACACCATCTTCGCCCTTTACCACCTGAGTGATCTCAGCAAAATCAACGGCAAGAGATTCGGTCAATCCGGAATCTAAGTGCATACGCAGCAATGCGGCTCGATTACCTTCAACGTAGCTCGCGATGAGAGTCGAAGCATTTTCAAAGGCATAATTATGGTTACCTAAACGCCAATCCGGCACCGCAAACTCGGCATTTTTACTCAAAACAGGCTCTAGGGTTTCCCTAGAGGTGACGCGGTAAATGTTCCACCAGTTACTGAGATCGGACACCACATATAATTTACCGTCTGGACCAAATAACGGCTGAGTCACCGAAGAGTCCTCTGGCGTACTCACCTTACGAATATTTTTTAATTGACCTTTGCGGTCAAGATCCCCAAGCCAGAGCACACTCTTATCCCAAGGCATATAGGGATGTTCCCAAGTGATCCACGCTAATTGGGTGTTATCGGGTGAAATAGTCGGAGAAGAAATAAAATCATGACCCGTAACAAAAGTATCGCCTTCACCAGCAAAGTTAAGATTGATAGTCACCAGGCTCGCTTTCGGTTCGCCGCCCTGACGGTGATCTTCACGCACACAAATAATCCGTGAGCCCTTAGGATATGCCACACAATCGGCATGACGAGTACCATTGGGAGTTAACGGCAATGGTGGCTGATTAGGCGCAAAACGGTAAAACAGCTGATCCTGCAATTTAGTGGCAAATAGGCTCTGACCTATGCCCAAAAACGCCCCACCGCCATACTCATGCACAGTAGATTTAACATTAAAATCAGGAGGAACCACTTCAGTGACCTTGCCAAGATCATCGAGACGCTTGATACCAACTTTGCCTTGGGCACGTCCGCTCGATTCTGCAAAATAAATCGCATTACCTACACTTTGTAGTTCAGCAATATCATCGGTTCGTTCAAAAACCTCAGCAGCAGACAAAGGTGATTGCCAGCTGCCATAGGGTGCAACTTTAATGTCGCCGCTTTCCTTGGCAGATTGATCTTTTGTATCCGTACGCTCACACCCGCCGAGTAGCAGTAACACTGCACTTAGCAAGAATGGAAAATAGCGTCCTAACCCCATTGTGTTCCCCAAGTTTGCAAACTAAAACAAACCGTAAATATGCAAATCCCCTTAAGGGCTTATTTTTTGACTTTTTTAACAAACCATTTCAGTACGCTAGCTTGTTGTACTTGCGTCAGACCAAAGTAAATACAAATCCAAGGTGATAACAGAAAAAACCACGGGATCACGGCGACCGAACGACCACTGAAGAGAAGAAAAAAGAAGCCTCCGTAAATCACTATGACTCCTAAGGCACCGACAATCAGCATCATCCGCTTGGTAATTTTTTCCAGCCAAAGGGCTTTATCCTGCCATGACATTCAGATAATCAACTCCAATACGATAATGTCAACTCTATTTGTAAAGTTATGTAAAAAAGTAGCGTGCGATTGTTGAAGGATAGCCAGTAAATGTCAACCTCCGAACAACTCTTACCCAAGCGAACAGACTAAAAAAAGAGACCTAACTTTAGCCAACAAAAAACCGAGCAAACGCTCGGTCTTGTTTATTATCAATAGGATAATCTTTTATAAGCGGATACCGCCATCCACTTCAAAGACACGACCATTTACATAATCGTTTTCGATGATAAAGCGTACAGTAGAGGCTATCTCCTCCGCTTGGCCTAAACGGCCAACGGGCACAAGCTTCTCTAAACGCTCTAAGGCTTCAGGTTTCATTGCCGCTGTCATTTCGGTGGCAATTACCCCGGGTGCTACCGCCGCGCTACGAATATTGTAACGCGCCAGCTCTTTTGCCCAGCCCACAGACATCGCCGCGACACCCGCTTTAGAGGCCGCGTAGTTAGATTGGCCTACGTTACCCGCTTTAGCTAGGCTAGAAATGTTGACAATCACCCCTGCTTGACCCGACTCGATCATCGCCGCAGCCGCCTCACGGCCACAGAGGAAGGTGCCAGTGAGGTTAACATTGATCACCGATTGGAATTGGTCGAATGACATACGGTCAGTCACTTTGCCGTCTTTGGCTTTGACTAACATACCATCACGCAGGATGCCGGCGTTATTCACTAATACGTTGATTTTGCCAAAATCTTCCAATATGTAAGCAAAGCCTGCGACCACATCTTCTTCGTCGGTAATATCTAGCGCATAACCTTGGACTTCTGTGGATGAGCCTAAATCGGCACAGGCGCGTTCTAACTTTTCTTGATCCACATCGATAAGTGCCAACTTAGCACCCGCCTGCGCAAAATTGTGCGCCATCGCTAAGCCTAAACCACCCGCGCCGCCAGTGATGACGACAACCTTATCTTTTAAATCCATCTGGTTATCCCTTGTTTATCTATTTTTTAAGTGGTGAAAATTGTTCAAAAATACTGGAGAAGTCTCGGCGACCATTGCCTTGTCGTGCATGATTCACATACAAGCTGCGTGCGAGTGAGCCCATGGGTGTACTCGAATTGCTCAATAATGCGGCTTCTTGGGAGAGGCCGAGATCTTTAACCATCAAATCTACCATAAAGCCGCCCTGATAGCCCTTAGAAGAAGGCACATTCTCCATCACACCCGGGCAAGGATTGTACTTCTCTAAGGTCCAGTTACCGCCGCTGCTGACCTTCATAATGTCCGACAGCACTTTAGGGTCGAGACCATGGTCAATCCCCATTTGCAGCGCCTCAGAAGTACCTACCATCAGCACAGATAACAGCATGTTGTTGCAGATTTTAGCGACTTGACCCGCACCAGCGCCGCCCGCGTGGAAGATATTCTTGCCCATAGCGTTAAGTACAGGTTGCGCGCGTTCGAAGGCGATGTCCGAACCACCACAAATAAAGGTTAAGGTTCCCGCCGCAGCCCCCGCCGTGCCGCCCGATACTGGCGCATCGATAAATTCGATGCCGCTTTTAGCCGCTTCGGCCGCCACCAATTGAGCGCTTTGGGCATCAATGGTCGAGCAATCAATCAGCAAGGTATCGCCAGCGACTACGTCGAGTAGACCTTTCTCACTACCATTGCCTAAGTATAAGTTTCTGACATGCTTACCCGCAGGCAGCATAGTGATCACCACATTGGCCCCTGCCGCGGCGCCGCATGCCGTGCTCGATACTAAAGCGCCTTGGTCGGCCAAGGCTTGCATGGCGGCAGGCACTAAGTCGAAGACACGTACCGTCATGCCCGCTTTTAATAAATTGGCCGCCATTGGGCCGCCCATATTACCTAAACCGATAAATGCTACTGTACTCATGCCATCACTCCTGTGTTCTGGTGTGTTTATTATTCCAGATAGTTTTTTATTCCAGATAAAAATGGCAGGCAAAGCACTCGCTTTACCTGCCATCGATTGGCTTAGCTTAATTGGCTTAAGGGATGTTCTTCTCCCCAAGGTGACGTCAAAATGTCCTCGATAACGCTGTTTGGCACGGATTGCACATCGGCAAATTGCCATTTGGGCTGTCTGTCTTTATCAATCAGCAGTGCCCGTACGCCTTCACAGAAATCGCCCTTAGCGCAGGTGTTCACGCTGACGGTTAATTCCCATTTAAAACATTGTGCTAGGCTGAGTTTGGTGCCGAGTTGGGTTTGGATATACGCCAAATGCCAACTGATAGGACTGCCAGCAAGCATGGTCGAGCAGGCTTTATTTAACCAGGCTTCATCGGTGCTTAAGGTTGACATACGGCTGACGATATCCGTCAAACTGCCCGCCATCAGCCTATCGATAATCTCTTGGCTCTCGGCCAGTAAACTATCGCCTTTAGGGATGTCCACTTGGTTAGACAGTTCGTTAATCATCGAGTCGAGTCGTTGATGGTTCAGCGCTGGCGTGTCGCTCCAATCTAGAGTCGCCATGGCATCGAACATCAGCTCTTTGTCGTCACGATTTAGATAATGATCGGCAAGGCCAACGTAACAGGCATCGGCGGCGTTCATTTGATAGGCCGTTAAGCCTAAAAACAGCCCCATTTTGCCCGGCATGCGGTTGAGGAAATAACTGCCGCCCACATCGGGATAAAGCCCGATGGTGACTTCAGGCATAGCGATACGAGAGGTTTCGGTCACCACTCTATGACTCGCGCCCGCCATCAAGCCGAGACCACCGCCCATCACTATGCCATCACCCCATACCAACACAGGTTTGCCAAAGGTATGTAGTAGATAATCGAGACGATATTCTTCTTCAAAGAATACTTTAGCAACCTCAGTCACCTGTCCCTTAGCAGCAACTGAGGCGTGATATAACGCCCGCACATCGCCACCCGCACAAAACGCCTTTTCTCCGCTGCCATCGAGTACCACACAGGCGATTAACGGATCTTTTTTCCACAAATTGAGCTGCACCGTCATGGCTCGAACCATATCGAGATCCAAGGCGTTGAGGGCTTTTTCAACATTGAGCGTCACCACCCCAACTAATTTACCTGAGGCGGTGGCTAAAGTTTGAAAAACCACATTTGGTGTGGTGGACGTGTGTGCAGCCTTATCTACTAAATTTGTCATTAGCGGTTCTTCCAATCAGCTTTACGTTTTTCCAAAAACGCGTTCACGCCTTCGGCCTGATCTTCAGTATCGAACAAACCGACAAACAGTTCACGCTCTATCGGTAAGGCTTGGCTAAGCGGCATTTGGCGCCCAGCTTGGATTAATGTCTTACAGGCGGTGACGCTGCTTGGGCTCTGATTCGCCACTTTGGCGGCCAGTGCAATCGCCGCATTTAAGGCCTCACCCGTTTCAACCACTTCCTCGACTAAACGCAAATTCAGCGCTTGGGCGGCATTCACCCGCTCACCGCAGAGGATCATACGTTTTGCCCAACCTTCGCCCACTAAAGCAGTGAGGTTTTGGGTACCGCCCGCACAGGGCAGCAGGCCAACGGTCGCCTCAGGCAGCGCCATCACGGCTTGGGTTTCGGCGATACGAATATCACAGGCCAGCGCGACTTCTAAGCCGCCGCCCATGGCATAACCGTTAATAGCGGCAATCGACACGCCGCGGAACTGGCTTAAGGTTTCAAATGCTTCGCCAAAGTGTTTTGCCATGCTCGCCGCATTGCCCTTATCACCGTCGCTAAACAGTTTTAAATCGGCACCCGCGGAGAAAAACTTGTTGCCCTCGCCAGTTAACACCAGCGCGTAAATGTCCTTGTTAGCATTAAGCTCCAGCACTTTGGCCTTGAGCGCCTGTAAACTCTGGGCGGTCCAAGTATTGGCCGGCGGATTGTTCATGGTCAGAATGGCCGTGTGGCCTTCAATACGCTCAACTAAATAGTCCATCTGTTTCGGCTCCCTTATATTTCCAATCTGTTATCGCCAAATCCTACAGTCCAATTAGGGCAGCTTAAAGGATTTGTCCGGCATTTTCGTCGAGTAAACGACGGGCGATAATGAGGCGCATAATCTCGTTAGTGCCCTCTAAAATCTGGTGTACACGAACATCACGGAAGTGACGCTCTAACGGATACTCCCTGATATAACCATATCCGCCATGAATTTGCAGCGCCGCATCGCAAACTTGAAAACCCACATCAGTAGCAAAGCGCTTCGCCATCGCACAATAGGCGGTCGCTTCTGGATCGCCACTGTCGAGTTTAAAGGCGGCTAGACGCACCATTTGACGCGCGGCCACTAATTCGGTCGCCATATCGGCCAGTTTAAATTGCAGCGCTTGGAAAGCAGCCAGCGGCTTACCAAATTGCTGACGTTCGTTCATATACTGGGTTGCACGCTCTAGGGCTGCCTGCGCCGTACCGACAGAGCAAGTAGCAATATTGATGCGGCCACCGTCTAAGCCTTTCATCGCAAAGGTAAAACCTTGACCTTCTTCACCGAGTAGGTTTGCAACCGGCACGCGCACGTTATCAAAGGTAACTAAGCGCGTCGGCTGCGCGTTCCAGCCCATTTTATCTTCAGCTTTACCGTAGATAACGCCAGCGGCATCTGCAGGAATGGCAATCGCCGATATTCCTTTAGGCCCAGCTTGCCCAGTGCGGCACATCACCACCAGCAATTCAGTTGCGCCCGCGCCCGAGATAAACATCTTCGAGCCAGATACCACGTATTCATCACCATCACGCACCGCTTTGGTTTGCAAAGATGCCGCATCCGAGCCAGCGCCTGGCTCAGTTAAGCAGTAAGACGCCAGCATTTGACCCGTGGTCAAGGGCTCAGACCAAGCTTGACGCAAAGTTTCTGTGCCCCAGGTGGTGACCATCCACGTGGCCATATTGTGGATTGTCAGCATGGCCGTTGTGGCTGTACAGCCTTTCGATAGCTCTTCGAAAATAATCGAGGCATCTAAGCGCGACAAGCCCATGCCGCCTTCCGATTCGGGGGAATACAGGGAGCAGAAACCCAGCTCACCGGCTTTTTGGATCACATCCTTAGGGAAATGATGTTCTTCGTCCCATTTGGCGGCAAAGGGGGCGAGTTCATCCGCCGCGAACTGGCGAGCCAGATCGGCAAATTGGCGTTGGTCTTCGTTGAAATTAAAATCCATTTGGCTCTCCTATGACTCTTTGGCCATTTCTTTCGTAAATTTCTTTGCGTAATACACAGTGAATTTATCAGCAGGCTTATCATCAATAGGCGCCCACTGGCGCCACATTTAGACTGAATAACCTGCCGTTTCACAATGCGTTGAAACTGTTATTTAAACCGCTTAGCGCAAGTTAATGCTCATATTAGGGCCAGCTGCCACCGCAATGTCCGACTCGAACCAGCGAGAGGTAATGGTCTTAGTTTCAGTGTAGAAACGTACCGCTTGCTTACCGTAGGCGTGTTGGTCGCCGTAGAAACTGCCCTTCCAACCCGTGAATGAGAAGAAAGGTAATGGCACAGGGATAGGCACGTTAATACCGACTTGGCCGACTTCGATTTCGTGTTGATATTTACGGGCTGCGGCGCCGCTGGCGGTAAAGATAGAAGTACCATTGCCGTACGGGCTGGCGTTAACCAGTTCGATGGCGTCTTCTAATGAATCGGATTCCATACAGCAGAGCACAGGGCCAAAGATTTCTTCTTTATAGATGCTCATATCGGTCGTGACCTTAGTGAACATGGTTGGCCCGACCCAGTTACCTGACTCATAGCCCGCCACAGTAAAATCGCTGCCATCGAGTAAACACTCTGCGCTCTCTTGCTTACCTTGGGCGATAAGTTTAAGCACGCGCGCTTTGGCGGCTGGGCTTATCAGCGGGCCGTAACCGGCTTCTTTATCGTCCCATAAACCTGGGCGAACCTTCGCCAGCGCTTCTTTGAGCTCAGGGATCCACTCCTTAGCCGCGCCGACAAATACCGCGACCGAAATCGCCATACAGCGTTGACCCGCCGCGCCGACAGAAGCACCGACTAGGTTGTTGAGCACTTGCTGTTTGTTTGCATCAGGCATGATCACACAGTGGTTTTTCGCCCCAGCAAAGGCTTGCACGCGTTTTAAGTTATCGGTACCAGTTTTGTAGATGTATTGACCTACAGCCACAGAGCCGACGAAGGAAATGGCTTTCACCGCAGGGTCTGCCAGCAGGATATCGACCGCCGTCTTATCGCCATGCACCAGCTGTAACACGCCCTTTGGCGCACCCGCTTCGACAAACAGCTCAACTAAGCGCTGTGGCGTCATTGGGTCTTGCTCTGATGGCTTAAGGATAAAAGTGTTACCGCAGGCAATCGCCAGTGGGAACATCCACAGGGGGATCATCGCTGGGAAGTTAAACGGCGTGATGCCCGCACACACACCCAGAGGCTGAGTGTAGCTGTAGGTATCGATAGAGCGTGCAACGTTTTCAACGGTTTCACCCATCAGTAATGAGGCAATGTTGCAGGCATGCTCCGCCACTTCAATTCCGCGCCAGACATCGCCCTTGGCATCTTCAAAGGTTTTACCGGTTTCATGGGCAAGGATGGTCGCTAACTCATCGTGATGTTCTTTAAGTAAGTGTTGATAGCGCAACATGACACGGGCACGCTCAGACACAGGTACTTCTTTCCACGTTTTAAATGCCGCCTTGGCACTAGCAATGGCCACGTGCACTTCATCGGCAGTTGCACTGTTGATAAGGGCGATTGGCTCGTTATTGGCGGGATTGGTCACCACGATTTGTGATGTTCCTGTGCCTAAGGTGAATTCGCCATCGATGTAATGCTTAACTTGTGTGGTCATGTTGCAATCCTTTTCCTTGTTTAGGGTGGAGCTGGCGGTGCGATATTATGTTTATCCTCAGTGGGATGTTTGCCCTTGCCAGCTCAGTCTTGGTCTTGTTGATTTAGCAGTTATTCGCAATTAAGCCTTTGCTTAGACTTCGATAGCCATAGCGGTTGCTTCGCCGCCACCGATACAGAGTGAGGCTACGCCGCGCTTAAGCCCACGGGCTTTAAGTGCATGAATTAAGGTCACCAGCAAACGTGCGCCCGAGCAACCGATAGGATGACCTAAGGCGCAGGCGCCGCCATTTACGTTCACTTTGGCCATATCTAAACCTAATTCAGAAACGGCCAGCATAGTCACCATGGCAAAAGCTTCGTTGATTTCGAACAGATCAACCTCATCCTTAGACCAGCCGACATTGCTCAACAGTTTTGCCATCGCGCCAACGGGCGCCGTGGTAAAGAGTGATGGCTCCTGGGCATGGGTGGTGTGGCCCTTGATGGTGGCCAGAACAGTTAAGCCTAACTGCTCGGCATTGGCGCGGGTGGTTAGCATCAGCGCCGCTGCACCATCGGAAATCGAGCTTGAGTTTGCCGCAGTAATAGTGCCGTCTTTAGCAAAGGCTGGGCGCAGTGCAGGGATTTTTTCAGGGCGAGCGTTACCAGGCTGCTCATCGGTATCGATAATCACATCACCACGGCGATCGCTTACCGTCACAGGTACAATTTCCGCCTTGAAGGCGCCAGAAGTAATAGCCGCATTGGCTTTTTCCAGTGAGCTTAGGGCAAAGGCATCCATTTGCTCGCGGGTTAAGCCGTATTCATCGGCAGTTTTCTGGGCGAATGTGCCCATAGCGCCGCCAGTGTAGGCATCTTCTAAACCGTCGAGGAACATATGATCTAAGACCTTGCCATGGCCCATACGCATGCCAGCGCGCGCTTTATCTAGCAAGTAAGGAGCTTGGCTCATGCTTTCCATACCACCAGCAACCACCAACTTAGCACTGCCCGCTTTGAGTAAATCGTGGGCAAGCATCACGGTTTTCATCCCAGAGCCACAGACTTTGTTTACGGTCGTAGCGCCAACAGACAGGGGTAAACCTGCACCTAAGGTTGCCTGACGCGCAGGTGCTTGACCCAGACCCGCTGGCAATACGCAGCCCATTAACACTTCATCAACCTTATCACCCGCAACTTGGGTATCAGCTAACAGGGCTTTGATGGCGGTGGCCGCTAAGCTCGGAGACGTTACGCCAGACAAACTGCCTTGAAAGCCACCCATTGGTGTGCGTTTAGCGGCAACGATAACGATCTCTTGGTTAAATTGTTCAGTACTCATGGGGACTCCAAGCTAAATGTGCCTTGGCGGTAACACTCGCCAGCGGCGGATAAATAGTAACAATGAAACCACTCTGACGTTTACGCGAACGTAAAGCAAGTATTCCTTGGTCTAATGTATCGATTTTATCCACGCCAGATTGTCAGTCAGAATTTACAGTCGAGAGGCCTTAACGGCATTTGAAATGGTAACAAGGAGGAAGTGACTCAATAAAAGCGCTTACCTTGCAGCAGTAACACAAACCATACCTGCTGAGGTTGAACAGCGCTAAAGACAAATGAAGTTAACAGGCGAGCAAACAGTGGCTAAGCGAATGGTAAATTTATTAGTCAGTTCAAAAAATTTAAGCAAACAGAAACAGCATAGCGAGATAATTCGACAGGCATTGAACTTAAGAAACCGTCAATGCCTGACAAACTAAAACAACGTCCCTACTGCGATTCCCATGGCGTCATCGCCGTCATATCACTCAGGTCGTAAGGCGTTAATTGGTAAACGTAATAGTTAAGCCAATTACTCACCAACAAACTGCCATGGCTGTGCCAACGGGCAATGGCATCGGCCTTAGGATCATCGTTACGATAATAGTTTTGTGGCACATTTGGGTTTAATCCCTGCGCCAAATCCCGATAATATTCATCGTTTAAGGTAGATTTTTGATACTCAGGGTGACCCATGACAAACAGGTTGCGATTATTGCGACTGAGGACCAAATAGGCTCCGGCCTCCTCGGACTCTGCCAGCACTTGTAGTTCAGGATGTCGCTTAAGCTCTTCAATATCCATCTCGGCAAAGCGGGAATGCGGTGCAAAGAACTCATCATCAAATCCGCGTAGCAGCGGAAAATGCTGGCAGGTGCGGCGATGGACAAACACCCCTGAGCGCTTTTGCTCAAGAATTTTACGATTTAATCCATAGAGATGGTAAAGCCCAGCGTGCGCCGCCCAGCAGAGGAAGAGCACCGAGGTAACATGCTGCTGTGACCAATCGATAATTTCACGGATATGGTCCCAATAAGTCACATCTTCAAAATCAATTTGCCCTAACGGCGCGCCAGTGATGATTAGGCCGTCGTAGTTTTTATGGCGCACATCCTCAAAATCACGGTAGAAGGTGTTCATATGATCGATAGAAGTATGCTTCGACTCTTTATCGTGAATACGCAGTAAATCCACATCCACCTGCAAAGGCGTGTTGCCTAAAAGGCGTAGAAGCTGGGTTTCGGTCTCAATTTTATTAGGCATCAAGTTCAGGATCAGTACCTTCATCGGTCTGATATCCTGATTGGCTGCCCGGGTTTCGGACATTACGAAAATATTTTCAGATTCTAAAATCCCTGCTGCTGGCAGATGATCTGGAATTTTAACTGGCATACCGCGCCTCTTCTGTTCAAACAATCAAGGGTTCCGGCGCGCGTATGCCACTCAGCAAAGAGCAAACAAATTAGCGGCCGACTTTCTCAAGCAGTATCGTCATAGGCTCAGTCGAATTGAGATCGACATGATAGGCTTGAGTATTAATAAACAATAACTTATCACCGAGCATTATCCTTGCACCAATGGCATAGGTATGCCCTGCTTCAAACTGATCGCGCCCTATAGTAAAACTAAATTGCGTAGGGGTTTTAGCGCCTTGACTCTCACGCTCTGCCATCACCACAGCAGGTACATCCATCTTAGAGACATCAAGCAACTGCACAATCAACTTGGCATCGGCAGGCAGTGCGATACGTTCGCGATACATGGCCTCACCTTTAATCTCAACAACTGCATTTGGTGTGGCACAACCTGTCATCATGTTCGTCACAGTGAGTAATACCATTGCCGCCCATTTTTGCCATGCAGATGTCAGTCCGCTAATCCTTAACCCATGTGTCATTTCATTTCTCCTAATCATACATAAAGACTTCTGGATGTCTATACGCCCAAGCTATAAATCTTGTCATGCTGGGCATATCTTCCTATGATAAGCCACCATTTCGTTGCCGAAAAATTTATGACCCAAGCAACAGCGATAATTGTGGGCGCTAGCTCACATTTAAGCCGCGAACTTGCCAAACAATTGGCCGAACAGCAAGTTGAATTAGCACTTTTTGCACAGGATGTTGAATCGCTGCGCGAGTTCGCCTCGACCTTACCTACCAAGGTACAAGTATTTTCACTGCAAATTGAACAGCCAAGCATTATCATCGAACAGCTTGAAAACGTCTGGCAAGGTCTCGGCGGTGCTCATTTAGTCTTGGTGAATACCGGACTGAATAGTTACGACCCTGAGCTGCCATGGTTACCAGAGCAAGATATTATCGACGTCAATGTGCGGGGCTTTGCCGCTATCTGTAATACCGCATTTAGATTATTTCGCGAACAGGGTTACGGCCAGCTTGCCACCATTAACTCGATTGCTGGTCTGCGCGGCGGCCCGAGTGTGGCTTACCATGCCTCTAAAGCCTTTGCGCAAAACTATTTGGAAGGCTTAAGCATGCATGCCCAGCGGCTTAAGTTGCCTATTACTATTACCGATATTCAACTTGGTTTACTGGATAAGGCCGCCATGCAGCAAAGCACGCTATGGCTTGCCCCGCTCCCGCAAGTGGCGGCGCAGATCATTAAGGCCATGCAGCAGGGTAAACGCCGCGTGTATGTGACCAAGCGTTGGCGCTTAGTGGCTTGGCTGACTAAATTACTGCCTGAGTTTATCTATAACACTCGCCACTGGAAGCCGAAAAAGGCTAAAAAGTAGTGTTGTTCCGCGTTTAGCTTTATTACACTGCGAAAACAAAAAAGGAGCCGCTGGCTCCTTTTTTGTTACTTTAAAATCAGATGATTAGAAAGTGTAACCCACGCTGACCATATAAACCCATGGGTTAATGTCAGTATCAATTACTTTAGTATCACCCGCTAACTTAAACTTCACATCGGTGCTAATTTGCGCATACCACACAGAGGCGTTAACTAACCAGTTTTTATTGACTTGATAATCGATACCCGCTTGCGCCGCTAGGCCCCAGGAGGTGCTCATGCTTAAGTCAGTTAAGGCACCATTTAAATCGTTGGTGAATTCATTGTCGAAGAAGTTAGTGTAGTTCACACCCACGCCTACATATGGACGTAATGCAGATTGAGCATTACCAAAATAGTACTGTGCCACTAGAGTTGGTGGCAAATGTTTGGTTTCAGCAATCTTATTACCACCTAAAGAGACATCATGGCTAAATGGAGTCGCTGCTAATAACTCTACCCCGAAGTTATCGGTCAGCATGTAGCCAAAGTTCAAGCCCAGTTGAGTGTTATTGCTGATTTGAAACTCACCAAACGTAGCAACTGGATCACTAGATTCACTTGGCGCGACAACCACAGCACCGGCACGAACAATGATATCGCCCGCTTGATGGGCAGAAACAGAAGCAGAGAAACCAGCGGCTAACAGGGTGGCAGCGATCAGTGTAGAAACAGTAGTTTTATTCATCATCATACTCCATATGTACAACATAGGTTTTTGTTTTACATTACATCCTTAACAATTGACGCCTACACTGCCAGATAAAATTATTCACCTTATTGATCTAAATCAAGATTAAGCGGCGATACTTATTTCGAGGTATAAACCATGAGATACAAATCACGTTATCTAAACATTTATTGACAATACCGGTTCATTTTTTGTGACCAACCGCATTAATTAGCTATCACTAATCACCTCCAGAAGAGGTAATAGGAGGAAAATTGCCAATTTCGCCATTTACATTTAATCAACATAAATTGAAATTAAAATCCGATGAAATTCGACGATATTCAGTAGAAAAAACGCGAAAGAATCCAAAAGCAGACAAAGACAGGAATTAAGAATCGACCTAGAAGGTGCTTATTTCGGTTTACACTCACTCATCTGCGAATAAAAGAATAAGCCTCTAAACTCATCTTAACCAAATGGCTCAATAGGCTACAGCTAGTCGCGGATATTGTTTAAGCCAAGACTTTGCGGCTAACCGTTGATGAAATAACGCTAAAGGACGCCGAGGATTGGGCGTTAGTTGTAAGGCAAATAATGAGGCTAAGCCAAAGGGGGCGATGATGTGTAAGCCTTCAATGGCTGGAGCAGAAAACTTAAGCGTCTGTTCAAGCGACACACCGACAGCAGTTTCGATTTCGGGCCAATAACACATTGCATCCAGTGTCGATTGATAGGGATTGTCGAGATGCTTAAGGTGCATTCGCGCCTGATTTTTTACTGACCAAGGTAAGTCTGGCGCCAGTGTTTGTAGGTAGGCTTCTATCGCCCTATCTCGCTCAGGAAGAGTATCCAAGGGACAATAGTAAATCAGATCGATATCGTTTAACGGACGCGGCTTAATATCGTGCAATTTGTCCCACACCAGATTACGGACAAACCCCGCCGCCAAGCACCACTGCGGAATATCATACACTTGGGCACATTGCTGCGCTAATTCAAGTGCCCTTAACCGCTGTTTATCTTGGCTTAGCCATGCGCATAACAATGCATTTAATTCGGCTTCAGTCATGGCCAATATCCGCTTTAATAAGTTAGAAACACAGAAGTGACATCGACTCACGCCACTTCATCATCGATTTCATCGCACTTAATAAGCAGTTAATGATAGGTTAAACTGCATCGGCTTGGCGCTCTGGCGCCGCATCCGCAAAGGCTGGCAGCAAATTACACTCAGCCCACACCCGCATAATATTGGGGTACGGCGTTAAATCCACATTAAAACGCTGGGCGTTGTATACTTGTGGCACTAAACACAGATCCGCTAGCGTCACTTTGTCACCAAAACAATAGCGGCCACTATGGCGCACAAGTTGGGTTTCGAGCGCCGCAAACCCACTCGCCACCCAATGGTGATACCAAGCGGTTTTGGCTTCTTCATCGACGTTCAGCTTCTGAGTTAAATATTGCAATACCCGCAGGTTATTGAGTGGATGAATTTCACAGGCAATGGTTAAGGCCATGGCGCGCACATGGGCACGTTCAAGCGCCGACGCAGGCAATAGCGGCGTTTTAGGATATAGCTCATCCAGATATTCGATAATCGCCAAAGATTGGGTTAACGCATCACCATCCTGCTCATCATCAACCACCAGTGTAGGCACAAGTTCCTGCGGATTTAAGGCAATATAATCCGCTTTATGTTGTTCACCACCATCACGCACTAAATGCACCGACAACTGCTCGGCGCTCACGCCTTTAAGATTGAGGGCAATACGCACACGATAGGCGGCGCTAGAGCGCCAATAACCGTATAGTTTCATCTCACGCTGTCCTTATGTTCTGCTGAAAAAACGGGGCTAAAAGCCCCGTCAATATTATCTGTCACTGTGTTCGCACAAAAGCCTTACGCCTTGTACTCAACCACTTTTTGATCGATAGAGCCAAAAATTGACATTCCCTTGTCATCAAGCATTTCAATACGCACTGTGTCGCCAAAACGCATAAACGGTGTGCTAGCTTTACCATCGGCAATGACTTCGAGCATACGTTTTTCAGCTAAGCAGCTTGAGCCGGCACTGCGGTCATAGTTAGAAATCGTACCAGAACCGATAATTGCGCCCGCACCCAATGGACGGGTTTTAGCAACATGAGAAACTAACTGACTGAAGTTAAAGGTCATATCCACACCCGCATTCGGGCGGCCAAATAACTCACCGTTTAGGTATGTGATAAGCGGTAGGTGCACCTTTGAATCTTCCCAACGTGCGCCTAATTCATCTGGCGTAATGGCTACCGGCGAGAAGCTGCTCGAAGGTTTAGATTGGAAGAAACCAAAACCTTTGGCGAGTTCAGCAGGGATCAAATTACGCAGTGACACATCATTAACTAACATCAGCAGTTTGATGTGTTTCGCTGCATTTT
The DNA here is from genome assembly GCF_022557375.1 of Shewanella sp. MM_2022_3. Taxonomy (NCBI): domain Bacteria; kingdom Pseudomonadati; phylum Pseudomonadota; class Gammaproteobacteria; order Alteromonadales; family Shewanellaceae; genus Shewanella; species Shewanella sp. MM_2022_3. The sequence continues at coordinate 8,713 of NZ_JAKZGV010000043.1, read as the reverse complement.
CAACACTCACGCCCATGGGCACATCATCAGTGATCACAGCGATTTCCGATTCGAAATCGATGCCCCAGTCTTCGCTCGCCAGCGGGATATCCGCCTTGGGCGCGATAAAGCTGTCAGAGCCGCCTTGGTAAAACAGCGGATCGGTCCAGAAGGTTTCTGGCATTTCAGCGCCGCGCGCCTTACGCACTAATTCCACATGGTTTACATAGGCACTACCATCGGCCCACTGATAAGCGCGTGGTAAGGGTGATAAACATTTGGTTTCATCGAAGGCTTGCGCGTTCGGTAATTTGCCTTCGTTGAGCGCATCATACAATTCTTGTAATTGCGGTTTGAGCAATTCCCAACCATCGAGTAATTGTTGCATCGTATGGGCAATCGCTGGCACAGCCACCGTTTGAGTAAGATCGCGGCTCACTAACATTAACTGACCATCGCGGCGACCATTGTTATAACTGGCAAGTTTCATATCTGCTCCTGTGCTTCTACGGCTCGGCGTACTGCGCTTTTTATCTCGTTATAGTTAACCGACAATATCAGCTAACGCGAATTTTTTGCTGACGAGAACATAGGTAAATAAAAACCTATATTGACTCTGTATTAGGGTTTGCTGTGCGTAGAAATACCCGAAGCGACGACGGATTCCTATAGCGTGAGCAAAATCACATTTCAGCTTATTTTTTCACATTTTGTAAACTAATCATTACGTTTCCGACCCTGTTGCCACTTGTCACTATTTCGCTGAACGATATGGTGAAAAAGTCGACAACAAAGTGGAACGATACTGTTACATCCTAAGCTTAAAGCAAGATTACTTTGGCTTGGCGATCTTATATTCCCTAAGTTTATTGGCGATAGCCGTATGAGACACGCCCAATTTCTTCGCCAATTGGCGAGTACTAGGGTAAGCAGGATACAAGCGGCGCAGTAAGCTAGCCTCAAATTGCTTCATCGCATCATCGAGATTACCTTCGAAGGCATTATCGAAATAACCAAAACCTTCGGCGTAGGATGGTAACTTAAGTTGCTCAACGGTCAGCTCGCCTGAACCATCCCACATGGATACGGCTCTGAAAACCGCATTCTTAAGCTGACGCACGTTACCCGGCCAAGCGTAAGTTAATAGATGATCGCGGCATTGGGCCGAAATCCGCCTGACAGGACTAGAGAGTTGCTGACTGTAATGCTCGAGGAACATCTCTGTCAGCGGAATAATATCAACTTTGCGCTCGCGCAGTGACGGAATATGGTAGCTAAGTACATGGATGCGATAGTACAAATCTTCTCTAAACTCACCGGTTTGGCACAACTCGGCTAAGTTTTTCTGGGTCGAGCAGATAATCCGTACATCGGCGCGGACTTCTTCGTCGCCACCGATACGTCTAAAGGTGCCATCCTGTAATAACCGCAGCAATTTAACCTGTGCCGCCTTGGACATTTCGGCCACTTCATCAAGAAATACAGTGCCGCCCTTCGCCTCTTCAAAAAAACCACGTTTAATGACTTTACCTTGGCTAACGTAGCCAAACAGTTCTTCTTCGGCGGCGCTATCGGGCAATGCCGCACAGTTAATGGCAATAAACGGCTTTTCGCGGCGCATGCTGGCATCATGGCTGGCTCTGGCCATTAATTCTTTACCGGTGCCAGTTTCGCCCGTGATCAGTAATGGCGCATCGAGCTGCGCCATGCGGCGGGCTTGTTTAAGCACTTCTTTCATCTTGTCACTGCTGGCCAATACATTTTCAAAGCCTGTGGTTTGATTTTGCAGCGCATTAAATTGTTTCCCCACCCGCGCAGGCGATTTAAGCGACACCACCGCACCGACGAGGATAGTTTTCTCGTCCTCATCAGGTAAATAAATCGGTAACATTTCAGCCAGATATTCGTTTTGGCCGATATTAACCCGCGCCGCCTGCGGCAGCACTTGGCCCTCACTCAGCCAGCGGCTGAAGTTAAACCCTTGTACCCAATGGTTTAAGGATTCATCAAGCACTTCGTGTTCACCCATGCCCATATTGAGCAGCGCCGATTCGTTCACAATGCGAATACGTGCCTTCACATCGATGGAAAACACAGAGTCTGGGAGAGTTTTAAGTAGGGTTTTTAAGGCGTAGTGTTCTTGCTCCGACGGCATAAATGACACCGTTCGTACATCGTGGACGCTCTCCACTTTGCGGATCTGCGGCATCAAGGCGCTTAAGGTTTCAAAACTGACTTCAGCAAATTGCAGGTAAAGAAAACCTTGGTTACTGGCATCAATGGCAATGAGATTAATGCCATAACGTTCTAACACGACTAAGATGTCTTTCGCTAAACCCACGCGATCTTGACAGCTAACTTCCAAGCGCATAATGACTGATATTCCCTTTTTTGATTCGAATTTTGGAATAAAACGTGCGAGCTATAGTCCCTGAGGTGACCTTCATAAGACATGCGTTTGACGAAACAAGTTCAGTTTACGCAAACGTAAGGGACTAGATAAATAGCTGGGCGTGTATACGTTAGAAGGTTACGCTCAAAGTGGCAAGCCTAGTTTACAGTGCATTTGTAACAGGAAGAAAAAATCAGCATCAAAATTGCATTAAGATGCTGATTTAAAATATTAACTTTTTAATCTAATAACTGGTCGGTCTTGGCCGCCATAATGAAGTCATTCTTATGCAACCCCTTAATTGAGTGTGACCACCAAGTCACGGTCACCTTGCCCCACTCGGTTAAAATACCAGGATGATGGAATTCTTCCTCGGCCAATTCCGCCAACTTATTGGTAAATGCCATTGCTAGTTTAAAGTTTTTAAACTTGTACACCCGTTCCAATTGCATGATGCCGTCACGCACTTGCACGCCCCAATCGGGGATCATGCGGATAAGCTCGGCCAATTCTTCATCAGTCACTTTCGGTGCATCGGCTTGGCAAGCTTCACATTTCATTTGGTTTAACGCGGTCATACATACTCCTATTGGCAACATCACAGGTTCAATCCGTTGCACTTATTACGCTTTATTCAATTCGTTTTTTTATGGTCAGCCATTAGCTGGCCTTCTTGGCCTTGGGCGGATATTTAGGGGCAAACAAGCCGAGCTGCCGCGCCTTAGCCACATAGGCCATAATATCCATTTTGGCGATTTCATCTAATACATCAATATGTTCAATCACATAGTAAATTGGCTGCATAATATCGATACGATAAGGCGTGCGTAGCACATCTAAAAGATCGAACGGTTTACGTTCAGGCACTTGGCTTTCCATCGCATATAAGGTTTCGCCAGGAGAACTCAAAATACCACCGCCATAGATACACAGTTCACCCTGTTGAGGCTTGAGCAAACCAAACTCGACGGTAAACCAATACAAACGTGCCAAAAATACTCGGTCTTCCTTGCTGGCATTTAAGCCTAATTGACCATACATATGCGAAAAATGGGCAAAGGATGGATTGGTCAACAAGGGGCAATGACCAAAAATCTCATGGAAAATATCTGGCTCTTGCAGGTAATCAAACTCTTCCTTACGGCGGATAAAAGTCGCGACCGGAAACTCCTTGTTAGCCAATAGCTCAAAGAATCGACCAAAGGAAATTAAGGCGGGCACGGCCGCGGTTTTCCAGCCCGTAGTGGCCTGTAGCACTTTGTCTATCTCCGCCAATTGTGGGATGCGATCCTTGGGCATCGCCAAGGCATCAAGTCCCTGCAGATACTCCTTACAGGCACGCCCAGGCAGGTTCACCGCTTGGCGAGCATACAATTGGCTCCAAATCTCATGTTCTTCCTGTGGGTAATGGATATACCCTGAATCATCTGCACTTCTCGCAACATAGGGCGCAGTGTGCGCAATTTCTTTAGTCATAAAATTCACTTCATGGCTGACACTAATGCCTCCATAGTGATCTAAGCCTCGATTTTTGTTAACTCCCTCACAGTTTATTGTTTGCGCGTCAATGTGACGTAAACGTAAAGCAAATATTACAAGTCGTTTAAAAGGCATGGACAATATACATACAGACTCACCCAGATGGGTATCAATCCTTGACATTCAAACGTAAAAATGACGACGATAAACAGATAATATGCAGAAAAACCGACAAATTTCGGCGTTTGCAAATGGCTTTTCTGCGTAGGTCATTTACAATATTGCCCAATAATCGCCTCTCCTTAATCTGAAGGTTCGCAATGAAACAACATCAAATTCGTAAAGCCGTTATTCCTGTCGCCGGACTTGGCACTCGTATGCTTCCTGCGACCAAAGCTATCCCTAAGGAAATGCTCCCTGTTGTTGATAAGCCACTGATCCAATATGTCGTTAGTGAAGCTATTGCCGCGGGTATCAAAGAAATTGTGCTCGTAACCCACGCCAGTAAAAACTCTATCGAAAACCATTTCGACACCAGTTTTGAATTAGAAGCGCAATTAGAGCGCCGTGTAAAACGTCAATTACTCGAAGCGGTGCAATCCATTTGCCCGAAAGACGTGACGGTGATCAGCGTACGTCAATCCCAAGCTAAAGGCTTAGGTCACGCTATTTTATGCGCTAAATCCGTAGTAGGTGATGCACCTTTTGCCGTATTGCTGCCGGATGTGATTATCGATGACGCCAGTTGCGACTTAAAAACCGATAACCTTGCCGCAATGGTAAGCCTGTTTGATGAAACCCAAGTGGGTCAAATCATGGTTGAAGGCGTACCACATCATTTAGTCAATCAATATGGTATTGCCGATGTGAACGGCCACGATTTGCAGCCTGGTGAATCAGAGCCATTAGTCGAACTCGTTGAAAAACCTCCAGTTGATGAAGCGCCATCTAACTTAGCCGTTGTTGGCCGTTACGTGTTACCCGCAGCAATTTGGCCATTGCTGGCCAAAACGCCTGCGGGCGCAGGTGATGAAATCCAATTAACAGACGCCATTGCGATGTTAATGAAGCAAGAAACCGTAAACGCTTACTATATGCAAGGTAAGAGTCACGACTGCGGTAACAAACAAGGCTATATGCGCGCTAACGTAGAATACGCTCTGCGCCACAGCGAAATCGGTGAAGATTTTGCCCACTACTTAAAAACAGTTGTAAAGGGAATTAAATAATGACGATTTTAGTGACCGGAGGCGCCGGTTATATTGGCACTCATACCGTAGTGGAATTACTTAATGCGGGAAGCGAAGTGATTGTATTAGACAACCTGTCTAATTCAAGTATCGAAGCACTAAACCGTGTCGAGCGCATTACCGGTAAATCGGTCACATTCTACCAAGGCGATATTCTCAATAAGGCCTTACTACAGAAAGTCTTTAGCGACCATAACATCGATGCCGTTATCCACTTTGCTGGATTAAAGGCCGTCGGTGAGTCAGTAGCTAAGCCACTGAAATACTATGAGAATAACGTGACTGGCACCTTAATTCTTTGCCAAGTGATGGCAGAGTTTAAGGTGAAAAATCTCGTCTTTAGTTCCTCGGCAACTGTGTATGGTGATCCTGCTAGCCTGCCCATTACCGAAGATTTTCCAACGGGTGCCACTAACCCCTATGGTCAATCTAAATTGATGGTTGAGCATATTCTGGCGGATTTACACCATAGCGACCCAAGTTGGAATATCGCTCGTTTACGTTACTTCAACCCCGTTGGTGCCCATGCCAGTGGTTTGATTGGCGAAGATCCTAACGATATTCCGAATAACTTGATGCCATTTATAGCCCAAGTCGCCGTGGGTAAACGCGAGGCCCTCAGTGTGTTCGGCAATGATTACCCAACCCACGATGGAACTGGCGTTCGTGATTATATCCATGTGGTGGATTTAGCCATTGGTCACCTTAAAGCCCTTGAGAAACTCGCCACAAAACCGGGGCTTGTCACCTACAATCTAGGTACAGGCCAAGGTTACAGCGTGCTCGATATGGTTAAAGCCTTCGAGAAGGCCTGTGGTAAATCGATTGCCTATCAGATTGCACCACGCCGCCCAGGAGATATTGCCGCCTGTTATGCAAACCCTGAGCATGCTAGAACCGATTTGGGCTGGCAGGCGACCCATAGTATTGAGGATATGGCCAATAGCAGTTGGCATTGGCAATCAACCAATCCCAATGGTTATAAAAGCTAATCATCTAAATGGCTTGTGGTAATTCCCAAGCCATTTTTCTTCTCGATTAATAAAGATTGTTATCCATTAAACACCTATGACAGAAAGCATTAATCACAGTCGCCGTAGTCTCTTTAGTCGCCGAAAGTCCTTGGCGATTAGGCCGCCTTGGGTGCGCGAGGGGGTAGAATTTACCGATATCTGTACTCGCTGCTCAGCCTGTATCACCGCCTGTGAAACTAAGATAATTTTCAAAGGTGATGGCGGCTTCCCTGAAGTCTCGTTTAAGGACAATGAATGCACTTTTTGTACTCAATGCGCCACTGTCTGTCCTGAGCAAAAGTTGTTTGATTTGACCCAAACGCCATGGCAACACATCGCGGCTATTCAAGATAACTGCTTAACCTTTCAAGGTATTTGGTGCCAAAGTTGTAAGGATGCTTGTGAGCCCCGCGCCATCAGTTTCACCCTAAGTGTAGGCAAAGCGCCTATGCCGAAAATTGATACAAGCCTATGTACGGGTTGTGGCGCCTGTGTCGCTCCGTGCCCAAATCAAGCGATTAGTATTAAGCAAGCAGAATAGCCATTGAGCGCCCTAGGCTTGTCCCTGTATTTACGTTAGTATTTCATTCCCAATGTATTAGGTTTCTCATCACCATGTTTGGCAAAAATCTCCTGTTTACCCGCAAATCGTCCCCCGCGCTCAGTTTTATTGCTAAAGGCACTAGGCTGACTGGCAATATTGAATTTGCTGGCGATGTGTTGATTGGTGGTGAAGTTCAAGGTCAAATACTGTCACAGGCGAATGTGATTGTTGAGCAAACGGGAAGTCTTCACTGCGAGGTAAAGTGTCGAGAATTAATTATTGATGGTTATTTCAAAGGCCGATTGATTTGCGAGCGCTTAGTCATCCAAGCACATGGGATTGTCGACGGTGATGTTGCTTGTACTTCAATGCAAGTCAATGAAGGCGGCCAGTTTATTGGTTTAAGGATTAAGGAAGATCACCAGACAATCCACGCACATAGCCTGCCCTCTGCAACATCGACAAACGTATTGTTATCGCAGAGTCAAAATGACTAATCCACATTTCAGCCCATAAAAGAGCGAGGGTGTGTCGACGTTTAGAGATTAACCTTTATTTGCGCCGCTAAATTCTAGCCTACGTCACGCGAGTGATGTGTCGTTGTTCCAACCAACTACGAGCGACTCTGATGAAGATGATGAGCTCGCTAAATTACTCCTCCAGCCCAAAATCGCCTAAATAAACACCATACAATCCAATGACTAGCATCGTTGGTTAACCAATTGTTAAATTAAAGATTGAGATCACAGTTAAGCCGTACGACAACTGCTAACCTAATCCACCAACAATGCATTTTGTGCATACGGTTTGCTGCTTAATCAATGGTATCGATATGCTTAGGCAAAACTGTGTGACTGCAGACTCAGACTCATCGCAAGGCGAGACCAAATGAGCAATCAATTACTAAAACAAATCTGCGAACTTGATGTATTCACCTTACTTGTATTTAAAAGTATTTTTGATAACGGACATGCAAATAGTGCCGCCAAAGCGTTAAATGTGTCGGCTCCCAAAATTAGCCGCTGTCTCAATGCGCTACGGTTAACATTTAATGATGAACTATTTTATCGGCGCCAACAGGGGCTCAAACCCACACCTCTTGCTGAAAGTCTGTATGTCGCTATTTGCCAATTCACCGATTCGGTTTATCATCTAGAACAATCTGCAATGCAGCTGCAAAATGCAGCGAGTCACGTTGAATTACCGCTCCATATAGCCGCAAGTAATGGATTATTAAGTTTCTTAGCACCACAGCTCAGTTCACCCGATGTGATAAGTGAATTAGGCCAAATAAGACTACACAAGTGGCAAGATAATAGTGCAGAACTGATACATGCAGGTGAATTAGATTTTGGGATCACAATAGAGCCGACCGAATCCAAAGAGCTTAGTGTTACACGCTTGGGCTGTATTTCAAATGTCTATGTCGTTGCCTCGAAACATCATTCCCTTTGGGAAAGCCAACTTGAAATCAGCCTTGAGCACATATGCCGTTATTCATTTCTATGTATTGAACTGAAGGGCTTTAACAGCAGAATTGACCCACTAGAACTGTTCTGTCAGCGCCAAGGGCTGTTGTTACCCTCGATTGAAAGAGTCACAGATCGGGAAGAATGGTATGCCCACCTTCTCACCATGCAAAGTGTGGCATTTTGTTCGAGTATTGATATGCATACCGTAAAACATATGCCGGGATTAAAACTAGCGCCGCTTCCCATCGCAGAGTTACATCGTCTACATGAAACGATTATGCCACCACAGTATTTTCTCGTAGAAAAGCCACGAAGCCATCGACGCTACAGTCAAACACAATGCGAACTTGTCGTCAGTTCATTATTAACCGCCCTGACAACCAACACGCTATTAACACCGTAATAGCTCAACAGCATGGATGTTTTGATTGTTTCAAAAACAGTTTAATTTGTTAAATCCAAGCTTATTTCCAGCATATTCACTTCTATTTATGGCAGTAAATTAGCCTCAGTTTTGACTCAAAAATTGGCTCCGAAAAACATTAAATACAAGTTTCATAAGTCTCTGCTTCCAAAATTAATTG
>NZ_JAKZGV010000042.1:0-37922 GCF_022557375.1 Shewanella sp. MM_2022_3 | reverse complement strand
TGGTGCGCTACATCCTCTTATTTATATTAATAGAAATCTATTCAATAATACAGTAATCTTTGACCCTGAAATACTGAGAAAGAAGAGCTCAGACGAGATGCTTCCTCAGATGATAGGCAGGGTCAACATAAGATGTGAAAGCCCCGATTTAGAATTCAACTCAGACAGAACAAATTTTGTTGAAAACTCGCTGACAAAATGCATTATAAAAGATCTGCTTGAATTAAATAAAGATATTCAGGCCCGGGGCGCGATATTAAAAAAATCGTTAAAAAAGAATAATAAAGTTCCTACGGGAAAAGCATCACCAACTTCTCAAAATGATTCTAATAGAAGTCGAACAGCCTCCATTATAATAGACAAAAACAAGCCAGTTTTGTTTTATGTCCCATCAGATCAAATACTTCTTGAAGAATACATACTCCAAGCAAGGGATAGCTTTGGCAATGAAATATGCATGAACGACATCGAGATAACTATTGATGGTGATATATCGAGAAAAAGATTAATCCCTTCAATTGAATCACCGTGCGAAAAAACGGTGTTTTTCCGTTACAATGATGTACAAACTGAATTGGTGTCCAAAGAAGTAAAAATATCTTTTGAGGAAAATATATCGAATATATCCGGCGGACATAGAGAAAAGTCTTTATTCACAATTAAATCAAGTTCTGACTACACTGTGGGTATTGAAACAGTCGCTGACATAATAAACGCCATTGATATAGCTTACTCATCAAAATCGAAGGAAGAGCTTTTACCATTGATAGCATGTTCAACAAGAGCAATATTTGAAATTTCAGCGGAAAAAGTCTTGAAAACGCATAAGTCTTGGTTTACTAACTTTAATAGAGAGAAACTTAGCACCTCGACAAAAAGAGAAATCAGAGACTCATTACTTCTAGATGTAATACATATCGTTCTTCTGATTAAGAAAAATCAAGCATTGATGACAGCAATCTCTGAGGCATCTGGAATTCGTTATAAGAATCTTACTAACTTGATGAGTGTTCAATCATTTAAAGTTGCAGTTAAAGAGTCGCACATCGGTGCCCATAATTCTACTAGATATTTATCTAAACCAAAGATCGAATCTTGTGCAGACAGCTGCGGCTTATTTGCTGTTATGTCTGACATACTTATCAATCTTACAAAAGAGACCCTGAGCAATACAAAAATTCATAAGATTGATGAGTCTGAGCTGGATAAAAATTTAGGTGCTGGTGAGCCTGATAACTTGGATTGCTAAAGCAGGAACTTTATTATAGAAATTTCAATTCGCCGTTTTGAAATACTTTTTACCCTCGTTTAATAGAGGGTAAAAAGAGCAACTTATCTAGAGCTGTAATATCTTCTGAAGCCACATCCCGATATACCAGATGCGCATATAACACTTGTTTTTGTATAGCAATGCGAAGTTTACGTTCAGCATGAACATCACTAATCCAAGCAGCAAGGCTTAGTACGAAGTGGCGTTCTCGTATATCCCGTTGTTCAAAAGCCTTTCGACTCTTCACCAGTTCCCGCACCGGTTGTTTCACAACACTACAGATATAACGCTGCAGATCAGGTGCAAGATTTTCACTCACTATTAAACGGCACATTTGGTGCCATAGAATTAGTCTTGCTGTATTTAACGGACCACAGTCTCTGAACTGGCGGTCGACAACATTCAACAATGCTTCCCATTGAGTAAATGGCCTCTTGTGCCATTTATCTACCAACTCTTGTGGAGCTTCACTCAACAACGAATTGCAGTTCCAGCAATGATCCATAGAACTTGCCTCCAGCAAGTTGGCTTTGCCAAGCTCGACTCTATGGAATGCAACTGGTTGCTGGCATTGATGACAACGATCGTGCAGCATGATCTGATGTTTTGGGCAAAAAGTATAAAACGCCAGCCGCCAATTTAACCGGAAATAAGGAATCACATCTTCTTCTAAACAATGTGGACAGTACTGAATACCGTAATTGCGGTAAATTCGGTGGTACATATTCAAGGGTAACCACCAACGCAAAGGGCCACTCAGACTTTTGCTCTGGAATAAGCGGCCCTCAAATAACAACGCAGTCATCTTTTTTACTTGATTAAGCGGAACCCCTGTTCGCTGACTAACAGTTTGTATTAGCCATTCAGGTGCCTGACGGTCAATATCACGATTCCATAACTGCCTTTGATGACCAAAGTTACATACAGCAAAGGTTTGTGCCTTCATACCATTAGCGTGAGCACAACGAATAAACCAGGAAGATAATGCCTCGCCAGGTAAAGGTCGGGGATGGGCTGGCCATAAAGTCCCTGATAACATGGCTTAAACGCTTAGAAACTGACGTCTACGCTCCGAAGGCGGCGTCCAGTCGATTTGATGTAGACTGTCTAGTGTGATGCACTCACAGCCATTTAAAATAGCCAGTTCAGCAGCTGCGTTTAACACGCCAGTTAACTCACCTATATTGCCCTCGCTCATAGCATATAATTTAGTGAAAATTGCTTCACTATGTAATTTTGATGGTAGCTTAAGAGGTAGCATGGCCTCAAAACTAGCCAGCAGACGCTTAAAGTCATCATTCATTTCCCACCGCGGCAAGTATATGGGTTTAAAGCGATTAGCTAACTGCGGTTCAGTCTGTAGTGCTCTAAGTGCATCTTTGGTGCCGACACCAACAATCGAGATTTGCAGCTCATTACTCAGGTACTTAAGCACATTCAAAAAAGCGCGCTGTCGGTGCAAACTGCCAGCAAGGATTTGGTGTATTTCGTCTATAACCAACACCTTTAACTGTGCATACCGTAGCAGTTTCAGTACCTGGAACTGCTTCTTATCAACGCGCTCACTAGGTTTGTAAGGCGCAAACAATTGATCCAGAATAGCATTATAAAAGCGGCCTTCATCCGGTACCGGTGGAGCCTGCACATACATAACAGGTGCAGTCACAGATTCACCTTCTGGGTTGTCGACCGCCGGATTTAGCCGACAGAAACGTTTTGCCAAAGTGCTTTTACCGTTGTTAGAGTCACCAATCAGGATGATATTTGGCATCCGATTTACCCTTGGGTGTTGCAGTAAATCATCCAGTTGCTTCAATACAACTTTGGCATGAGGGTAGCCAATCCAGCGGTCTGACTTAATTCGAAAAATCCGATCAGCATCAGTCAAATTAAGTGCTTCTCTGGTACTAGGCGTGAGATGGCTGGCATTGTCAGTCATAGCTCGTCCAGCTCATCAAACGGCAAAAACTCCGTGTTGTTATCATCTTGCTCAACAAGTAGCACAGGCCGTTCAGCTTTGGCAGACCGGCTTTGCTCAATCACGGTATGCGACATCTGGTGTGTTTTGCGCCGCTGGTTCATGCGCCTGACTGCCTTACTGGTTTTCACTGCTGTGGTTTCAATTTCACGCATACGCTCATACGCATCAAAAATAGCCTGTTCATCTATTTCTCTCACACCAGCATCTTCAGCGCGTTTACGTGCTTCACGCAGCTCCCAAATGCTAATGGGTGGGTGCGACAAATTACGATATGGGATGGCGTAATAGGTTGCCAACTCAGGATCATAAAACCAAATTTGGCTTAGATCGCGTGGGTCGCGCCGAAACATAAATTTACGCTTACGCTTTGAATCATTCGGATCAGGAGCGTTAATCCACACCCGCAACACGTCTGAATAATAGTGAATTTTGTCAATTTGTACGCCGTAATCCAGCACGGCCCTTAGCTCAAACGGCATTAAATCCAGTCGCAATTTAAACTCATCAGCAATTTTGGCCGGCAAGCCAGAGCCTGGTACTTTATCTGAGCCCAAAATACCACGCTGCCAGGCCTGTGCTGGCGATATACCAAGGCTGCTATGTATTTTATGGTGGTAAACATCAACAATATAAATCGTTAGCCACTGCTCGAACTCTGATAAAGTTAACGCAGCTTTTCCCTCAGAGTCATACTCTCCTTTCTCTCGCGGATTAGAAAAAGTAGTACCAGGTAGCGTATGAATTTCTTGTGCGAAAGATCCTAGCGCTCGTTCTACATGAGCACCGAAATTTGGCCGGCCTACCGGACGCCACTCCAGATCGATACCATACTCATCGCAACCGCGTTGCATCATGCTGCCTCGAAACTCTTTGGCATTATCAAGATGTACTTTAGCCGGCAAGCCCCACACTAACCATTGGTTTTTTGTTGGGTACCGAGTAAGCCATTTATCTTTCATTAAAATTGCATGGGTTAAACACAGTCCGATCGATAAGGCACTGGGCGGATCGAATGAGACATAGAACCCCGTTACCACCCTTGTACAGACATCAAATGCCAAAGTGATCCATGGCCTGCCAACTGGTTGTCGATAATGATCGTCCACCAAAATAATATCAAGTTTGGTGTGGTCAATTTGCACTACGGCCAGTGGGTAATCCGCACCAGGGAAGCTCCCCTCATGTGGCTTATAGCTTAAGTCTGCGGTTTTGCGTCCAAGGCGACGGGCGGCAACCAATTCACTCTGTAATTGCTTAATGCGATTTCGAACACTGTTGTCATGTGGTACCGGCAGGTTCTGCCTTAAACAATGCTTTCTGACTTCATCACATACTTTCTGTTGGCTCTTTTTCTGTTTGGTCAGGTATTCGCTTTCAATCGCCTCACGGATAATCTTCTCTACCTCGGGCGTTAACTTAGCCGCACCTTTATCACTACGAATTTTGGGCAGCAGCGATGAGCGAAGTCCACTTTGCTCATACGCTCTTAGCCAACCATACACCGTATTGGCATGCACCGAATGAGCTGTAGCCTGTGTAGCGACATCACCTCGCGTGCGGTCGGACTTATCCAGCAACGGTTTAATAATGTCATAACGCTTTTGCGCAACCACCCAAGCGGCTTCACCAATCGCTTGCAGATCGGTATGATTTGGCTCGTTACTTTGCTCAGCAGGTTGCAGTTCATCAACCTTGGTGACCATGACTGCTTGATTAGCATCATCCAGCAGCTCTACGTTTTCTAATGAATTCACCCGACGAATGCGGTGCACCTTGCCTTGGTAAGATACCAATTTGCCAGGCTTTAACTCTACCAACGCCACTTTAGTCATTGGCCACACTCCAAACTGTGCTGACCATCGTCAGTTTCTGTGTCAAATCGGCTCCCACCTGCAGCGTACCTATTAGGTACCATAATAGCGGAATATATTCAGCCTGAACCATAGGATTAGTATCGATGCTGTTTAGCAACTCTTGCACTGAATAGCTTTCTACTTTGGTCAGAGTGTTTAGCAACAGGGAAGCAAGTTCTGAATCAGCGGGAGCTCGACGGGTAAAAGGCAGCAGAAACTTGGCGTTATCCAGCAGCTGCGTCCGGATATGCTTTTCAGTTATTAGCTTAAACCGCCAGCCACGATCTTTAGCAAGCCGATATGCAGCCTGAAACTTCGGTTTGAACTGCGACCATTTTTCACGAAGTTCATCGCGATATTTCACTTCACACAGTAATGGCTTGTGTCCAGATTTGCGGTAATACACCAGTACATCCGGTGTGTAAGAACGCTCTTTATCCTTTTCATCAAACCACGGCACTTTAACTGGCTGTACTTCAAAGCGTTCTACGTCAGCAGAAAACTGCAGCAACGTCAGCCAATCCCGCTCCAAGGTAGACTCATACATAGCCTTACCCTCAGATTTCGAGTTTGCAGCAACGCCAGTCACGTTGCGATAGTTTTTAGGGATGTTGCGGATTGGCATTAAAAGTCCTAAATAAAATATTCAACGTACCGTATATTTAATGGGTCAAAAAGAGTGACAAGACAACTCAATGATTATATAAAAAAGGCACAAACAAAGCTCAGAATGTATAAGCAAAAAATACATCCGACCAACCAGTGGGTAGCGTGATCCTTCATTTGGAATATTTCGTTGCAACGCACTTGTTATGTAGCCATACAATAAGTATGAGCCTTTATTGTCTTCTATACGTGAATAGGTTAGTGCTATGGCAACAACAATAATGCATATTTCAGATTTGCATCGAGACTCTGAAAGCCGAGTGACGACAAAAACACTACTCTCATCACTTCAAAGAGACTTTGGTCGGTATACCCAAAACGAGGGAATTCCTAAACCTGATTTAGCTGTTGTTAGTGGCGATATTGTCTATGGTGTTAAAAGCACTGATCCCAATGGTGTTCAAAAACTCGAGGCTCAATATAACGAAGCGTTTGAAACGCTTGTTAGCCTTGCAGATCGTTTTTTCGAGGGGGACCGCGAGCGAGTTATCATCGTACCAGGCAACCATGACGTCAGTATGCTTCACGTGGACCGATCCCTCCGGAAAATGGAAATTCCTCCGGATGTAGGGAAGAGAAAACTACTTGCTAGACAACTTAATGAACCTGCTTCCATCTACAGATTTAACCTTGAAGATTTTGCACTGTTAGAAATAGAGAACACGGAGCTTTATGACCAGCGATTAGAACCTTATTCTAAATTCTACGAACGTTTTTATAATGGGAAGCGCAAGTTCTCGATGAATCCAGAACGTCAGTTCGCAGTTCATGATTTCCCTTCCTTAGGTATATGTATTGTTGGGCTATCTAGTTGCCATGAGAACGATTTATACAACCGTACCGGACAGATCCATGTAGAAGCTATAACACAAGCGATGGACTCAATCGTGCCGTTTGCTAAGAGCGGACGACTAATCATCAGTGCTTGGCATCACAGTATTCAGGGAGGGCCTAAAGATACTGATTACATCGACTCAGGATTTCTTCGTCACCTTATGGACAGCAACTGCTCTATTGGTTTGCATGGTCATCAGCATCGACCACAATTACTGGAACATCGATTCTCAGCAGATAGCCAACGCAAGATCTCAATAATCAGTGCAGGAACTCTGTGTGGTGGTCCACATTCATTGCCAACTGGGAGAATGAGAGCCTATAACCTCATAGTACTTGATTTAGAATTGAGTATTGGCACTATCCATGTGAGAACAATGAACAATGATGATTTCAGCTCTCCCATTTGGGATAAAGGTCATGTTACTGAATTCGGAGGCAGCTCAATGAAATTTGAACTTATCAAACCAGATATTCCCAAAGCAACACCGTTTGAGCTGGCTGAACAGGCTGACCGATTAATACGTGAGGGTAAGCCGCAAGAAGCATATGATGCTGTTAGTGATCACATGTCTGACTTGTGGGTGAAAAAGGTTGCATTGGATGCTCTAGTTGAACTTAGGGACTGGAAAACACTTATTTCTATATTGCCCAATCCCAACTCAGTATCAGACTTCTTACTTTTGTGCGAAGCTTATGAAGAAACTAACAATTGGGATGGGCTTCGCTCACTTGTGATGTCAGATTTCGCTAAAGGTACTAAAGAGCTTGCAATTCAGCAAAAAGTAGAAATGTGTAAAGCAAAGTTGAGGGGAAAATAACAGTGTCTACAACTAATATAGCCTTCCAAGTAGAAACAGACCGCATGCTAGAAATTCTATCCAAGCAAATCTACGACTCCCCTTATGCCATGGTTAGAGAAAATGTACAAAATAGTTATGATGCGATTTTGATGCGAGCGAAAGCTGAAGGCAAAGATATCAGCACATACAAAATCGAAGTCAAAGTCGAGCCTGGGACAATTACAATAATTGACAATGGGATCGGTATGTCCGAATCGGTGTTAAAGGAGAACTTTTGGAAGGCTGGTTCTTCAGGTAAAAATACGGCAGCAGCGCGAGCTGCTGGGGTGATAGGTACATTTGGAATTGGTGCAATGGCAAACTTTGGCGTCTGCACCAGTCTTTCTGTTACTACTCGAGAACTCAATAACAAAGTCGGCTTCCGGACAATGGCTGAGAAAGTCAATCTCAGGATTGGGCAA
This sequence comes from Shewanella sp. MM_2022_3, assembly GCF_022557375.1. Lineage (NCBI taxonomy): Bacteria > Pseudomonadati > Pseudomonadota > Gammaproteobacteria > Alteromonadales > Shewanellaceae > Shewanella > Shewanella sp. MM_2022_3. The sequence goes on along the minus strand of NZ_JAKZGV010000042.1, from coordinate 30,054 downwards.
GACTGTATCAGTTTCGAAATATTAGATGAGTCAACTCCAATAGGAACTACCGTTTTCGCCAAACTTGAAGCCAGTGCAAATCTTGATCTCACTGGACTTAAAAACTATTTGAGTCAATTTGTTCAATTTTTACCAGTTCCTGTATTCATCAACAATGAGCTTGTAAGTTGTAAAGCTTTAACAAACGCTACAGGTATCGATGGATGGCCTGTCATAGAGTCAATGAAAGTTAACATTGATGGATTAGAGTTCGAAATGAACGTCTATGTCCAAGGAAATAGTAGCGTTGGTGTGATTTGTAATAATTTCCATCGTGACAATGTACCAATGAGGGCTTCAATCCATCTTCGCAATGGCACAGGCTCTATTATGGGACTTCGCTCAAGCTTTGGTCTTGCACCACTACCTGTTGCCACTGTGTATCAATTAGGCGGATTTGCAGATTTACCATTTCTAATTCCAACAGCAGGTCGCGAGGCTTTAACTAGGGAATCAATCGTTGAAGCGTCAAAAATTTTTCCACATATCGAGTCTCATTTAACAACTATTCTGGCAAACCATCCGATAGCCGATTCTCTTACTGCATTTCAGCAATACTTAGTAAATCATCAGAGAACGGGTCTGGGAGGACGAGTAAAAATACAAGTGCAGGATAATGAAGAACAAGTCGAAATGGGTAAGTTGAAGGAGCATTTCTCTGCACAGCAAGCTCAATTTTATGACGGCACAGATCCTAACTTGATAAGGATGTTTTCTAGTTCAGAAAACCCTCTACTTAGAGTTAGCCAAAACCAGCCTCGTCGGGAGCTTCAAAAGCGTTACCTGCAAAATATCCTATCCATTCCTAGCATACCTAATCACGCAACTATTATACGCAAATATGAACCGACCGAAATTAGTCGATCAGAAGCAAGCTTGACATTCATGCTGGTCAGAGTGCTTAGAAATGATTATTTACTCGATGATATCGAGATTATTTGGGCAGATATAACTCATGGAGTCTTCATCCTTACTCAGATGGTGAGCGACAAAGTAACAATCACTCTGTCCAGGCAATGGCCAGCAATTAAAGCCATTCTGAAACATTTAGATACCTCATTCGACCTACTCGAGAGCTTCACTAAAGATCTTGTAAGGGTACATATTTATCAACATATTCAATCCTTCGTCCCAAGCTCACAGCGCGCAGGCCTCGACGCGCTCCAACGTGCGTTGGAGCGGAAACGTGAACTTTTTCGCTTAGAGCGTGATGATAACGGTGATATTGAACCTCTAATTACTGGTTATCTAAATGGAGAATTAGAAATCGACCAAGTGCTGACAGCATCTACCGCAAAAGTTTCGGTACAGAGCCAACAGGTAAGCAAGAGACAAGTTGGCACAGTTGAAAAAGTACTGCCTGATGTCGTAAATGATTTAGTGCAGGAATCACCGACGCCACATGTCAGTGCACCAGTAGCCGGGGCACCAATTCTTCGATTTGATACAAGCATTGAAGAACGTTTGTTAACCACAGACCAAGATATCCCATATCTCAACAATTACCGGATGTTCCTTGCACTTTCAGACCGGATATTTCAACAGGAATTAGATTTCTTTAAGTGGCCTCACTCGACGCAAGTCGCTTGGGCGGGCCGCAGAATTGTTTATTTGTTTTCTGGGGCCAATACAGGCGTAAGTCTATATTATGACATTGAGCTAAGAGGTATTCGCAATGCTGGTGATGCCAGTGGGACAGCTTTAGCAACAACAACTATAGTTGCTAGTAACCGGATCCTAGTTCCTGTTCCTGCAGCGCTAATAAACTGTTTTAAAGTGTCAGAAGAACCCGTCGAATTTTATGTCCGCTTTGACATTCTTTTGAGCCAAGACATCGTGGATAAGACAGTTCTTGATACATAGTTACAATTCTTGCTGTCATATATGGCAGCTTACGCAATCCGAAGTGCTCAGATAGGAACAACAAAACAAATGATCAATACGTATTTATCAAACAGATACAAATTATCAATGTACTTTTAGCTAACCGAATTCCTCAGTAGCTATTAGCAGTGTAGAATAGCGCTAGGATGACTGAATCCAGTACAAATTAGCATTGTGATTCACAGTAACCTTCGCTTTATTAACTCCATAAAAAAACAGCGCTAATGCGCTGTTTTTTTTATCTTCTTCTAAAACCTTATGCCGTTTCACTTAAGGCTAAATCCATCAAAATCGCATCTTCTTTGCCCTCTTCCAAAGGGTAATAGCCTTTGCGCCGACCGGTTTCGACAAAGCCCCGCTTCTGATAGAGTGCGCGCGCGGCAAGGTTTGATTCGCGAACCTCCAGCATCAGCACCACGGCCTTAGCAGCCTTAGCGCAGTCGACAACCGCCGTGAGTAGCAGATGCCCATATCCTCGCCCTTGTTGTTCTGGCGGCAAACAAATATCCAGCAGCGTTGCCTCATCGACAATCTGCTGCACAATCGCGAAGCCGAGCAACTTGCCATTGCTTTGCATTAATCCAATAACGCGGTACAAGTGGCCAAAACAATCGGCAAGGTTATTCTCACTCATAGGATGGGAATGAGCACTCGCTTCAATGCGCGCCATTTGACTCACATCCGTTGGCGTCAGAAGTACGATTTGCAATGATTCGTTAAGGGTATTAAGGACTTGATGACTCACATCCGTTGGCGTCAGAAGTACGATTTGCAATGATTCGTTAAGGGTATTAAGGACTTGATGACTCACGGGAAAATCCAAATTAAAAGGTAACTCACGATAATGTGTACTGGACACGACTAGGCCGTTAATTGCTGCTCACGCCACTGGCAAATCTGCCCCCACAAGGCACGCTTTGCCTCACTGTGTGACAGCAAGTCCGCAAGGGGATCCGACACTAACCAAGCCACTCTCGGTCTAACCCTGTGGCGGCGTAAATCCCAAACTATGGTTTTGCCCTTATGTGGCTCAGTGTTGAACTCGCAGTCATCCTTACTGATCCCAATTAAGCCAAGGACCGTATCAATCAGTGGCTCAGCGGCAGACGACATATCATCAACATCCAAAACCACTTGATAAGTTCGCACTTTAGTATCGCGAAGCTGCCAAGGAGTTATCTCCATCGCGGCTAAATAGGCAGATTTATTCATAGGGTTATTGGGGTTTCATTAGGCACTGACACCGCATAAGGATACCAGCTAAATGGGCCGAATGTTATTGCCAAGATACGGTTCATGACTCAAGCCAAACGTTTGCTTACGCTTTAATCTATAAAATCGATTTTATGAATCTATTTTAACCGCTTTATATGTTTAGCTTATTTGATAAGCTATCTCCATTGAGTAGGACAATAGGAGGAATTTCCATGATTAACATCGGCATCAACCAAGCTCATAGAGAAGAAATCGCCGCTGGGTTAAATCAGTTATTGGCCGACAGCTATAGCCTTTACCTTAAAACCCACAGCTTCCACTGGAACGTCACAGGCCCCATGTTCACTAGCTTGCACTTATTGTTTGAACAGCAATATACCGAGCTTGCCTTAGCGGTCGATTTAATCGCCGAGCGAGTTCGTGCATTGGGCGCAAGGGCATTAGGCTCCTATTCGGCCTATGCCAAGTTGACCGAAATCCGTGAAGACCAAGGTGTCACTAAAGCTGAAACCATGATCCGTGAACTGTTAAGCGACCAAGAAGTAGTGATTAGAAATGCCCGTGCGCTCTATCCCTTGGTTAGCCAAGCCAACGACGAGGCCACTGCGGATTTACTCACTCAGCGTATCCAAATCCATGAAAAAAATGCTTGGATGCTACGTAGCTTATTAAGCGAATAACCCTTTCATCATCCCCAAGCCAAATGGCCGAGCAGTCACGCGCTCGGCCATTTTATTAGGGCGTGTTAACGTTTCGAGATTAGATTTTGTTCGTTCTGGCAAGCACGGGCTCGCGAAACGAGGAATGATGTGTAGTTATTCTACTCAAATGACGAGTGACAAAGAGCAAGGGCTTGCCAGACGAACCCTTCGGGCAGCATTTGGCTGGCTTTTCTGCCGCGTTATCGTCCGTTTATGTAGAATAACTACACAGCACGGACTTTGCCTTGCATAAAAGCCAGCCTAATTGCTGCAAAAACAACCATGAAACGTCAACACGCCCTACATTTATCGATGCTAAAGCCAATTTAGAGATACTTAAGCCAAGCCTGCTGACTCTGTCCTTTGTAACGGCTAAACCAGCGCACGGGATAATAGAGCAAAGGAATTAAGACTACGCTTATCAGCCATACCCACCCCATATGCGCTACGCCAAACAGCTCACCATGGTTGGCGCCAAATATCCCTTTAGCCAGCGAATACAGCAACAGCAGCACATATAAGTGCAAGATATAGAAGAACATAGGTACAGAGCCAAACACTGCTAACCTCTGCCCCATCCAACCTAATACTCTGCCTGCCGCAAAATAGCGCTCAAACACCACTAAGCAATAGAACATCCCGCCCAAGGTCACCAACAAAAAACTCAGTGATGGCGGATACTTAGTTAGATTAAATACTGACATTAAGGTTTGGCCTAAGGTATCGCCAAACTGCCAAGGCAGCGTCTCGCCGTAGAGATTAAACCCACGCAGCAAGCCAAACAGCAGAGCGCAGCCAAGTCCTAACAGTATTAATTTTTGCTGACGCAGCCCCGCATCACTCCCTCTGCCAAATAAGGGGCCTGCCACATAGCCCAATAAAATCACGCCAATCCAAGGTAGCGCTGGGTAACTTATTTTCAGCTTAAGCTCGCCCTCGGCAATCAAATAACCTCGGTCATGCAGTATCGTCCACAGACTATAGCCCCACTCGTCTGGCGTAAAATGAATAGGCGACAATAGGTTATGGCCAAAGATAATCAATAGTCCGAGTAATGCCATCCACAACCTCGGGAGGTTGATTAATGCCGCAAGGGCCAACATGCTCAGCCCTATTACCCAAATCACCTGCAACCACAGGGTGTTATAATTGCCCATCCATGAGAAATTTATCACCAGCACCTCGAGGGCGATTAAGAATAGTCCGCGCTTAATTAAAAACTCGCGCACAGAACGCGGCTCGCCACAGCCACGATTGGCGTAAAGCCAAGCCGAGACCCCAGTTAAAAAGACGAACACAGGCGCACAAAAGTGCGCCGCAAAACGGCTGACAAACAGCGCCCAGTTTGTTGTGCTTAAATCCATTGGGTCGCTCACCTGCATATGCAGGAAAAACCGCTCCCGCACATGGTCGAGCAACATAATCAGCATCACTAAGCCGCGCATCATGTCGATGCTATTGATCCGCTGACGCCCTTGCAGTAGCGGCGCCATCTGTTCAACCCCCGCTGTCACTGTGGTATTAGAACTCATAGCTGACACTCACTTTAACGTTACGAGGCTCACCCGGCACGGCCCACAGCGCCGAATAACTGCTGGCGATATAGTGCTCATCCAGCAGGTTATCGACATTGAGCGCGAGACTTAGGTTTTCGCCTAGTCGAGTAGTGAAGAACATTCCAAGTAACTGATAACTCGGTAATTGAAAACTTGGATCGGCCGAATCGCCCAAGCGTGAGTCCACGTAACGCCAACTCAACCCTAAATGACCGTCGATAGAAAGATCATTTAAGTCCTGTTTGAGAATGATACTGCCCGTGTGTTTTGGCACATTGACCAGCGGACTTCCCGCCGGAATTAACACGCCCCAATCCAGATTCAGGCTGTCGTTCGCCGTGCGGGTATTAAGATAGGCATAGGACAAGGTTGCTTGTAAGCTTTCTGTTAACTCGGCCGCGACATCCAATTCAATCCCCGTGCTCTTAGCTTCACCAAGGGTTGCCGAAAAGCCGACATTGACGGGATCTGAGGTCAAGATATTGCTCTTTTGCGCATCAAACCAAGCCAAGCTGCCATTAACGGGTAACTCAAACCAAGTGCTGTTGAACTTAACCCCTAACTCGACGGATTTACTCTCCTCTGGCTCGAAGGGATTACCTGCAAAATCAGTGCCTGAAAGCGGTAAAAAACCTTCCGAATAGGAGCCGTAAACACTTAACGCCTCAGACCATTGATACACTAATCCGACTTTCGGACTGACCCTGTGATCGCGTTGATCCGACAGACTCGCGTTGACCTGCTCTGCAATTTCTTGGGAATAACGGTCAAACCTTAAACCCAAATGCAGTTTCCAGTGCTCGGTTAACTCCAATTGATCCTGTAAATAGGCGCCCCAGACATCTTGAGTCTCTCGGTTTTCATACAGCAGACTGACCTCAGGCTGAGCCGCCCCATACTGAGGAGCAAAAATATCGATAGCATAGGCGCCCTTCTGGCCTCGATAACGATAGAGTCCCGTTTTTAGTCGATAATGATAGGCATCCGTCCCGAGCAGCAGATTGTGCCTTATGCTGCCAGTATCAAACTGGCCGCTGAGTTCGGCCCGCACAGAATGGTCCTCAGAGGCGTAATCTCGATAGCGATGCTGCCGCGTCAGAGTACGGCCATCGTCATATAAGGATTGACGTCCCTTTGCTAATTCGGCATCCGATGAGTAGCCATTTAGACTCGAATCGCGATAGTTATAACCCGCGGTAAGCGACCAATCCTCATTTAATTCATACTCATAGGTAAGCTGATGCCCAGTCGCATCCACTTTAGTTGGCCCATCGTTGGGCTCGCCCAAGTAACGCGAACGGGGCACGGTATTAAAGTCGTTATTGAGCACCACTACGCCACGGTCAAATAACTGTTCCTGCCTAAGATATTCAACCTCATACAGGAGAGATGACCTATCCGACAATTGCCAGCGCAGCGATGGCGTGACGATTTTTTTATCGCTAAATACGTAATCGCGAAAACTGTCATGCTCCTGCCAAGCACCATTGATCCTAAAGGCCAAGGTATCGGTCAGCCCAGAGGTAAAATCCCCCTCCAACCGATATTGATCGAAACTCCCTGCGGAGGCTTTTAAATAGCATTGCGCCTCGTACTGCGGCTTTTTGGTCACAATATTCACAGTCCCGCCAGGCTCCGAGCGTCCATAAAGCGCCGAACCTGGGCCTTTGAGGATTTCCACATAGGCCACGTTCGATAGGTCTCGGTGGCCACTAAAGCCTCGACCACCATTAAAACCATTGATTAAATAGCCCGATGGCATGTTTTCATTCCCAGGAAAGCCCCGTAATGAAAAACTATCCCACAGCCCACCACCGTTGTTTTGCCGCGCGACACTGGCGGAATAATCCAACAGGTCTTGAAAACGCGTCAGCCCAGTATCTTTAATCAGTTGCTCATCCAGCACTGTGATGGCCTGAGGTAACTCAGTCGCAGGCACATTGCCGCGGTAGGCCTGACGATAATGAATACTTAAACGCTCGATATCGTCATTAAGTCCAGCGGTATCAGTTTGCACCGCCTCGGCGGCAAATAGGGGAACACTCGTATCCAACGCCAATAACGCCACGCCCAGCACTAATGCCGAGCGCTTGTGGCTCACATAAACAGCCATTTTTTACTCCAAAAATAAACAGCCTCGTGCACCTTAGTTAAGCCAAGGCGCTCGAAAAATAAGAGAAATAGATAAAAAGCAGGAGTTAGGCTGTTAGCGGCGGCGCGCGGCTATGGAAGTGGCGCCTAAATGGCGTCTTAAAGGAAATAACATCAAACTCAACCGAGATAACACCCTGTTGAGAAACTTGAAAATCTAATGGAGAGTATGAGATCGCATGCTGCAATTGATGCTGATGCAAACACAGCGCGCAGTGGGCCTTGGTATCATCATTGAGGTGGGAAACACTGTGCAGCGCAAACGCAACAGACAGCAACACTAAGATGGCTGCAAGCCATAGTGCTAATCTGCGCCTTGTTTGCATCACAGAGCTCAAACCATACATCCTCAAACCAAAGGGATTGCGATTGTATGTTAGACACTACGAAAGTTGCAAATACCTTTACTTAACAAATGTAAGCAAATGCGGTGAGAAAATTTATCGCGCGCAAAATAAAACGGCTCGCATATTTCTATGCAAGCCGTTGTTTTATTTGGCAGGGGTGGCAGGACTCGAACCCGCAACCATCGGTTTTGGAGACCGCTGTTCTACCAATTGGAACTACACCCCTGTTGACGTGGGGCATTATGCTAAAAGCACTCTCAAAGGTAAAGGACTTTTTATGACAAACTTAATTAACTGAGGAATTTTCAAACAAGTTTTCCATCTACTGTTGATTTAATTGGCATAAAGCTGAAAAAGTCGGCATGTAAGCTCAGTGCAGAGCGTTAAAAAACCGTTGGCAACAGCGTAAACGGTGAAACCTGATGCACTGTCTATGGCCCAGAAACTCACAAAAGAGTCGTGAAAACGTCTTAAAGGATAAATTTAAGCGCTGTGAGTACCAAGCACTCACTAATTAATCCCATCGCTGATGGTTAATCATCAAGGGTTGAGATAAAAATCCGCCGCAAATCATTGTCCCAAAGCTGGATAATCTTGCGGGTCTTATCCTTATTCCAAAAACACTTACCAAACAGGATAAGCCCTGCGCCCTCTAAATCCCGCTTATCTTCGATATTAAAGCGCTTAAACAGTTTGGTTTTGACCGCCTCGATTGGAATACCTATGTCTTTACTGTCGGCGGGATTGAGCCAAGATAACGTCGGGTCGCTGTGGGAGATAGTACCCCAGTACATATGGGGTTTGTTATCTGTCGGATCCGCATCGGCAAAATTCACAAACAAATTCTTCGCCCGCCAGCGGTACTTACGCTCATCATCGGTGTAAACCCAAAGATCCGAAGTCGCCAGATCGGAGCCGCGCAGCAGGCTATGGAGTAACTTTTCTAGCCCTTGGTTCGGAGTACGCTTTGCCGTGATGGCTATTTCTGGCTTATCGGCTGCCACCTGATAGTCAGCTTTGGGCTCCTGTACTGACTCTAATTGCTCGGTATCATTTTCAATTTCACTTTTGGCTACAACCTCTTGCTCTTGGGGAGCCTTGATTTTGTGCGCTGAGTTAGATGGTCTCTTATTACTGGGATTAAGCGAAAAATCGATGACCAAAGCATCGGCGTCGAGCAATTGTTGCTGCACTTCGAGGGCATCTTGTTCTTCACGGGACTTTTGCGCCGACGGATTAAATTCGATGCAATCTAACTCATGGTAACGGGAGCCAAAACAGGCGGCCTTACCATCCTTAGATGCTTTACGAAAATAGGCTTTGCCGTAGCAGGCGGGGCAATATAAATGCTGGCGCAAACGCTCAATCTCAGCCTCGGGTAACTGCTGAAACTTGAACACACTGTAGGTGACACCAGCCTGAGCATGAGGATTGAGTCGTAATGGTGACGAAGCCTGCTCTGCCGCAGCCTCGGTTGTGAGTACACAAATCGCATCCAACATCTCTTGCTCCCTAATCCTTATCTTCGCGACCTTATCTCAAGTCTTAAGCTGGAAGAAAATAGCTCGCGAGTCGTGCTGCTAAACTCGGCGGCAATAAGGGTTTATTAGCGACTGTCGTTTTGCCATAAAAACCTTGCAGCTTGTCGATTAACTGCCAAAAACATTGGTTCGCTGCCAATGCATCTAGGGCGGCGTACTGAATTTGCGCTGGGGATAAAGGCACTTGTTGCCAATTCGAGAGAGTCATTTTTTTAGGTTTATCGATGCGTTTATGCAGTAATGCCGCCACCAATTGCCGCGTGCCCATTTCCTTTCCGGCGCCGAGCTGCGCCATCGCCCAATTCAAATCGAGTCGAGGGGAGACCTGAATATCCCAATCCCGTTTCAGTGCTTGGCCATCGCCCCTTAATCCAATCCCCACTTTGAGGATCTGCTCATTTTCGAGCAAAGGTTTAAGCTCGATGAGCCTCTCACCCAATACCGCCTGTTGAAATAAATAACAGGTATCGGAGGTCGCCAATTGCACTAAGCTCAAGGGATGTTGAACACCCTGCTCAAAGCTTGCCCGCGTTTCGGTATCAAACCCCAGCACAGATTCACCGCTAAGTTGTTGTAAGGCGGCGGTAAGCTTATCAGACGAAACTAACTCGACCCGCATATCCACCAGCGACAGTGGCGTAAGATTAGCCAGGTCGGCATCTGTTAAGCGCGTGGTTAAGGCAAGCTTTTGTTGAAACCATGCAAACTTGAGTTGCGAATCGCCTGCCGATAAATCCCCCGCTTGGAGCTCGGTTAACTCCGCCAGATAGTTGCTGCCCGCCGCATCCATCGCCGCCAGCAGTTTGTCGGCATGTTCGCCTAATTCCTCACGCAGCCAAGCCAACTTATTGGGGGAAAGGCAATAACGCATTAATTGCATAATTCGTCCTTGAGCGCTGAAATAATCGCGGCGAGCACCTTTGCACTCGCACAGCTCGGATTAGCTGACGCTATAATCGCCAGCAATAAAAGGATGAAAACGGATCAGCTACGCAGCTTTTGGAATCCGGTCATCACCAATACCGCTAGGGCGCCCGCCGCAATACCAAAGAGCGCATTAAGCACACTCTGCGTCAGTAAACCAAGCATGGGGCCGACTAGGGCAAAGGTTTCCACAAATTGCTCGGCATGGTGAATTTGCTCGCCGACCCAATGTAAACCATGAGTCAGAATGCCGCCCCCCACCATAAACATGGCGGCGGTCCCGATAATGGTTAGGCTCTTCATCAACACGGGCGCCGCGCTGAGTAAGCCAAACCCCAACTTACGATTAAAGCGAGTGAAGCCCGACTCGCCCTGACGCTGGCTCAGATACAGACCCGCATCGTCCATTTTGACAATCGCCGCGACCAAACCATAAACGCCTATGGTCATCACGATACCGATAACGGCGAGGGTAAAAAACTGCGTCGAGAGCGACTTGTCCGCGACTATGCCTAAGGTGATGGCGATAATTTCTGCCGACAACACAAAGTCGGTGCGGATAGCACCCTTCACTTTTTCCTTCTCATAGGCCGCCAGATCGCTTATCTCGGGTAAGTCCGATTCGGTCTGCTCCGCGTGTTTGTCTTTGCGGTGGCTATAGCTGTGGTGTAATTTCTCAAAGCCTTCAAAACATAAAAACAAGCCGCCGAACATCAATAAGGGGGTCACCGCCCAAGGAATAAAGGCGCTGATCAACATGGCTGCGGGCACTAAAATCAATTTATTGCGAAACGAGCCTAAGGCGACCGCCCAGACCACAGGTAATTCGCGGTCGGCACTCACGCCCGTGACTTGCTGGGCGTTTAAGGCCAAATCGTCCCCTAACACCCCAGCGGTTTTCTTGGCTGCGACCTTACTCATCACTGCCACATCATCCAAAATGGATGCAATATCGTCGAGTAAGGTTAATAAACTTGCCCCTGCCATACACACTCCCTTAAACCAATGTTTTATTTTGCCGATTCTGCTTTGGCAATAGTAACTTAGTTAGATTAAGCCCGCATAGAGTATTGTCTCTATCCAGATGTACTTTATCTTAAAGCACTTCCCTTTATACACAGATTAAATCAGTGCGGGCTGTAAGCAAGATCACAGCCATAGTGCAATAGCACCACACTATTTGGCGGAAAAGAGTATACTAAGCGCAGAATTTTTTACTCATTTGCCATTACAGGATGTCAACATGACTCAAGATGAAATGAAAAAAGCCGCAGGCTGGGCTGCACTCAAATACGTTGAGAAGGACAGCATTGTAGGTGTGGGCACAGGCTCAACCGTTAACCACTTTATCGATGCTTTGGCGACAATGAAGGCCGATATTGAAGGTGCAGTATCAAGCTCAGAAGCCTCTACCCAAAAGATGAAAGCCCTTGGCATCCCAGTTTATGACTTAAACAGCGTCGATAAATTATCTGTGTATGTCGATGGTGCCGATGAAATCAACGGCCATATGGACATGATCAAAGGCGGCGGCGCGGCATTAACCCGCGAGAAAATCGTTGCGGCTGTGGCTGAAAAGTTTGTCTGTATCGTGGATAACACTAAACAAGTGGATATTTTGGGTGAATTCCCTCTGCCCGTTGAAGTGATCCCAATGGCGCGCTCTTACGTGGCCCGTGAACTCGTCAAACTCGGCGGCGACCCAGTGTACCGTGAAGGCGTTGTGACTGATAACGGCAACGTGATCCTCGACGTTTACAACCTTAAGATCATCAATCCTAAGGAATTAGAAGAGAAGATCAACGCTATCGTCGGCGTAGTGACCAACGGTCTATTCGCAAAACGCGGCGCCGATGTGTTACTGGTTGGCACCCCTGAAGGCGTGAAAACCTTTACCGCTTAAGGCAAGGTGAGTAGAAAGACTCCCATGCGAGAAACAAAAATGCCGATGCAACTGCACCGGCATTTTTTATGACCCTATGGCCATTAAGCGATTACCACACTCGAGCCACTAAGCCCTTGAGGTAAAATCCTTCGGGGAAGGCGCTGCCAATCGGGTGATCGCTCGCCTGGCTTAAACGCTCGATAAATTGGATCTCACGTTTAGCATCCAGTGCCGCATCGGCAACGATTTTTTGGAACAGATCCGCAGGCATTAATCCCGAGCAAGAGAAGGTCAACAGCACCCCGCCCGGATTTAATAATTGCAGCGCAATCATATTGATATCTTTATAGCCGCGACAAGCGCCATTGAGCTGCGACTTATTGTCGGCAAACTTTGGCGGGTCGAGTACGATTACATCGAAGGTTTTACCCTCATCGCGATACTGACGTAACAGCTTAAACACATCGGCTTCGTTGTAATGCACATTATCATCACTTAAGCCATTGACTCGCATATTCAAACGCGCAGTATCGAGGGCAAGTGATGAGACATCGACGTTCTCAATGCTGGCCGCGCCCGCCTTAGCAGCATAGAGGCCAAAGGTGCCGGTGTAGCAAAAACAGTTCAGTACCGATTTGCCTTTCACAAAACGGGCGGCGATGGCGCGGTTATCGCGCTGGTCGAGGTAGAAACCGGTTTTATGACCCTTAGTCACATCAACGGCGATTTTGATACCGTTTTCTTCAATAATGACGGGCATTTCAGGCAGCGTGCCATGGAGTAAACCCATGGTAGAGGCTAAGCCTTCTTTCTTACGGGAATCGACGTCTGAGCGCTCATAAATCGCGCAATCGGGGTACAGCTCGGCGAGCACATCGACAATAGTGTCACGCCATACATCGGCGCCCATGCTCAGTAATTGGCACACCAATACATTGGCATATTTATCAATAGTGATACCGGGTAAGCCGTCGGACTCAGCGGCAATTAAACGGTAACCCGTTAAGCCTTGTTCACGGATCAAATCATCGCGTCCCGCTTGTGCACGCAGAATACGACGCTTAAAAAACTCACGGTCAATTTCTTCTTCGCGATCAAAAGTCCAAATTCGTACTTGGATTTGAGACTCAGGAGACCAAGCACCACGGCCCAACCAATGACCATCGTGGGCAACCACATCGACGGTCTGCCCCGGTTCAGGCTTACCTTTAACGTTGTGGATCCCGTTGGAAAAGACCCAAGGATGACGACGCTCAAGGGACTTTTCGCGACCGGGTTTAAGTTTGATTCTGATAGCCATAGTACCGCCTTTGATAATTGTACCGCCTGTGTGTTGTACCACCGTAATCAATAGTACCGCTCGAACACTAGGCGCCGCCCTCTAAAAATGGAAGCGGATAATATACCTAATAGGGTTCAAGTGCGAGCCATCTGTCCAAAACATCAGCTCTCCATTCCCATGGTCTGCGATCATACTCCAGTTTCGCGGGTAAAACCCTGGGCCGAGGGCGTGTTAACGATTCAAGATGAGATGTTGTTCTTGATGGCATCCTCGACAGTTATTTTACTTGCTAACGCCGCAGCGCCAATTCCACCCATACCGGTGCATGGTCGGTACTGTAAGCATCGCGCTCATATTCGGGCCTGACTAAGTGTCTATCGCAGGTTTGATAATCCACCACCTGAGCCAAACTGCGACTATCACTGGCATCAAACTCATTGGAAAGCAAAATATAATCGAGTACCGAACCTTTAGGGCCGTAGTAATGGGTTGCAGCTCGATGCTCCCGAGAATGGACTAGGTTATCGGGCATATTCGCCGCAATAAATAACTCGTAAGCATCTTGCAGTCGATATTGGGCAAACACAGCCGAACGTGCAGTATCAGACAAATGCCCAAGTCCCGCGGCCTTGATATCGTTGCTGTGGAGATGCTCGCCTTGGAGCGTTAATGCATCCAACGCCCCCATGGACAAACTATCGTTAAAATCACCCATCAGGATCACCGGATATCTTATGCTTTGCCGCCGCGCGAGAATAGCATGGAACAACAATGCCGCCTCTGCGCCCCGCTGCATGGTCGATGCCCAGCGACCTAGGGCTTGCTCAGTTAATAACTTAGTCTCAGAGTGCAACGCAAGCGTGTGCGGCGCACTTAAGGTTAAGCCTAAGGGATGTGGCTCTAACGCAAGTCCCGGGCGCTTAGATTTAAAATGCACCACATAGCAATCACAAGCGCCAATTTGCGGTATATCCACCGTCGCCCGCAGCACTTTACGACTAAAGGTAAATTGGCTCGATAACCCCATCGCTGCCACTAAATGTGCATCGGGTTCAATCGCATGCACCTCAAGGATAGGAAAGCGCGACGCTAGCGCAACCACAGGGCTTTGATAAATGTAATCACTGACCAAAGTGGCGCTATCAACTATGGCAAAATGTGTTAACCCTTGCTGCGCCGCAAGTTGTTTTAATGGCTCAGGGCTAAACACTTCCTGAAACCCGACAATATCCGGATGATATTGGTTTAAAAGCTCGCCAAACCACTGACACTTCTTTTGCCATTGGCCATGGCTATAGATATTTTCAAAATCGTAAAAGGCTAAAGGTGGTTCAATAAAATTAAATAGATTGATAGTCACAATACGAATATTCGAGTGGCAGTTTTCAGCCGAAATGGACTGCTGTTGGGAAGCAAATGTCACAGGTGATTCCTCTTTAGCCAAACTGTTGTGCTAATTAAACTCGGTTCTTAACTGATTGCGATAAATCGATTTTATCATTAAATACATCCATTAACTGGCGCAGAACAACAGCAATTAATAAATATCAAATCTTATAAAAATACAGTCCGACACCCTAAGGCAACCTGCTGAACACCAAAATGCAACACAGCAAAAACCTAAAACAAAAATTAACTCAAGAATAAAAGCAAAATTGAAACATAAACATAGGTAATTGCCTATTGGGTTGACTTTCATTGTCAGCGGTTTAGAATCTAGCCGATTTTACCATTAGGAGACCCACTGTGGGCACACACATAAGCGACAGTAGATGCCCTGTCCAAAAGACAGGATTTAACGCCTAGCACTAGCCCGCAATATTTTGCTGCTACCTGCTAAGCAGGGTAGTAGCGTGACACATCTCACCCCACACCCGTACATTCAATTTCAGACCTTAATATTAGCCAGTCATGCTAGCGTTAGCGCTCGCCTATTGGTTTTTCCGGCATTGAGCCGGAGAATAAGTGCTGCCTATTGAATACATCTTCACGCCTATTTTGCCCCAGTTGGCTCCCACACTCAGGGAGTTAAACCATGGCGTACACAAACAAGCCATTCACCTTTGCTTTTCAGTCTTGGGCATTTTTTGGGCTATGCATTAGCGTCGCAACACATGCCTCTCAACTCGATGTGGATGATCCCAGCATCGCCGAACACTGCGAGTTACAGCTAGGTTGGCAACAGCCGAGATCCGATCATAGCGCAAAACAGATAAATGGCAGTGGCACCTGCAACCCAGATCAATGGGAATGGCACTTAGGCATTGAACAACAAAGCAATAATGCTATCAATGAGCAGCAAACCGAGCTGGGGTTCAAATTGCCATTAAATGCAGACTATGCCCCTTGGCAAAGTGCGCTGGCTGTTAATTTGCAAAAAAATCATCAAGGCAGCCACCCTCTAACAACGCAAATTGTGGGGATTTTGGGATATGACTTGGCAGCTCAGAATTTACGCCTCTATAGCAACCTAGGTATCGATCAGTATGGCGCTCAATCGCCCCAGCTTATTGCAGGAGTTGCTATCGCCTTCGAATACGACACTGAGCAGCAATGGATAGCCGAATTTTATCGCCATGAGTCCCATGAACGAACCTACAAACTCGCATATCAATATTTACTTAAAAGACAGTTACAACTTCAACTAAGCCTAGGCAACAGCCTAAAAGGAAACACACAACAGCTGGGCGCTGACTTTACCTTTTTCTTTAATTAATAGATCGTTGGGAGAATGAACTATGAACATGAACAACAACCAAAAAAATACTAAGCAAATCGTCGTAGCTATCCAAAATATTTTAGAGCAGCGCGATACAGCAGGCATTATGGCTTTAGCGAAAGAGCGTCACCCCGCAGATATTGCCGCTGTAGTTGGTAGCTTTACTCAGCCACAGCAATTACGGTTTTTGCAACTTGCGCCCGCCAAAATTGCGGCGGATTTATTTCGTTATTTACGTGATGAATTACAAACAGAATTAGTGCAGCAGTTAGATAAAACCACGCTGTCATCGCTGTTGCTCACTATGGCAGCGGACGAGCGCGCCGATCTTTATAACCTGCTCGAACCTGAACAACAAAAACGACTATTGCCCGTGTTAGCACAGGCAAAACGAGAGGATATGCGCACTTTAGCCGCCTACGACAAAACCAAAGTCGGTGCAGCGATGACATCGGATTACACCCTGCTCAATAGCCGTCATACCGCCGCACAAGCGATTGAAATGCTGCGCACGGAAACCGCCGATAAAGAGACGATTTATCAAGCCTATGTGGTCGATATGTTAGGCCGTTTAATTGGAACGGTATCACTTAGACAATTACTTTTAGCGCAGCCAGAAGAGCGAGTGGTCGACTTTATGAAACCCAACCCCATCGCCTTAGATGCCAACGCCCTTTGCCAAGAGGCGGTACAGATGATCGCCCATTACGATTTGTTGGCTCTCCCCATCATCAATGGCAAGGGACAGTTAGTCGGTATTGTCACCTATGACGATGCGATGGACATTGCCAGTTCACAGGTTGATGTTGAATTTACTAAAACTGCGGCCATCGGCAATATTGATCACAATTTAAAGACCGCCAGCATAGGCTTGCTCTATCGTAAACGAGTCGTTTGGTTGGTCATTTTAGTGTTTGGTAATATTTTCTCAGGCGCTGGCATCGCCTTTTTTGAAGATACCATTGCCAGTTATGTTTCTTTGGTGTTCTTTCTTCCCCTGCTCATCGATAGCGGCGGTAATGCGGGTTCACAATCAGCCACCTTAATGGTGCGAGCCTTAGCCACGGGCGAAGTGATACTCAAGGATTGGCTCTCATTGCTGGGGCGTGAATTAGGGGTAGCAGGATTACTCGGTGCCAGCATGGCCTTGGCAGTATCGCTACTTGGGTTTTGGCGCGGCGGTCCAGAAATCGCCTTGGTCGTTGCATTAACCATGCAGATCGTAGTGATCATTGGCAGCCTGATTGGCATGTCACTGCCCTTTTTACTCAGCAAGTTAAAAATGGATCCGGCTTCAGCCAGCGCACCACTTATCACCTCAATCGCCGATATCATTGGTGTGCTCGTTTACTTTAGTATTGCTACAATGATTTTAGATTTACCTGTGGCTTAAAAGAGTTACAACGCTTTTGCTGCGATGCTGATGAAAAGCGTTAACACTCAAACTAGCAAGCTCAATTAAGGTTGAATCGCAATTTGTAGAAATACAGTACGAGATATTCACTTGTTATCCAAAATGGACTTGGGCAATTTATTTGCTCAAGTTCATAAATTCATTGTTATTCAATAAAAAAGTAAGATTATGGCATTGATATACGTTAATATTTTCTTACCACACTTTCCTACTTACCCTAATACCGCAGGGATTGCACCTTAGACGTTATTAATTCAGTGGCCATAACAATATCAATAAAAGTTTAGAGGTTTTTATGTGGTTTAATTCAAGACTCAAAGCAGAAAACGAAGCGCTGAAGCAAAAGCTCATTGATCAACAAGATAGATACGAAGTTGAAATCGAAGAGCTAAAAAATATGGCCCGCGAAAATGAAGCCATGCAACAACAGTCCCGCCAAAATACCGATCATTATAGTGCAGTGATTGCCTGCCAAAATCAGGGCGGCGAGATGTTAAATGCAGTGAGAGATGGCCTTGCCAGCAGTGCAGAGCTACTCACTGAAGAAAAAGAAGCACTGTCCGAATTAGATAAGATTTTTGATCAAACGCGGGTAGCCATTATTAATTTAGGTAATAGAGCAACCTATATTAATGAACAAGCCACCAGTAGCATGACTGCTGTAACCGAGCTCGATAGTACCACTTCTTCTATTAACCAGTTTGTTGCCGCTATTCAAGGGATCTCTGAGCAAACTAACCTACTCGCTCTCAACGCAGCAATTGAAGCCGCCCGAGCGGGCGAAGCTGGACGAGGTTTTGCGGTAGTTGCCGATGAAGTCAGACAATTAGCCAGTAAAGCTCACGAAGCGAGCAGCCAAATCGAAAAACTAGTAAAACAGATTGTTACACAAGCCTCTAATATTAAAGAGATTGTCCATAATAACCAAAACAGCGCTCTTGATGTTGCCTCATCTTCAACACAAATAGGGCAAGTCGTTGAAGATGTACTGCAACGTTCTAATAAAATGCAGCAGGTAATTCATAATGCCGCGACAGCCTCATTCTTAAATACCACTAAACTCGACCACGCCGTTTGGAAGAGTAATGTGTATCAACTTATTGAAAAGAATCAGCACAGCCATGGTGTGAACTCCCATACTGAATGCCGTTTAGGCCAATGGTATTTTAAAGGCTTTGGTGCTGAAAATTATCAACATTTGAGTAACTTTAAGGCCTTGGATGCTCCCCACAAAGCGGTGCACGATGCAGGTAAAGCAGCACTCGCGGCAAGGCAACAGGGCAATTTACCCGAAATGGTTAGGCAACTACGTTTAATGGAAGACTCAAGTATGCGGGTCGTCAATTGTCTCGATAATCTACTACGTGATGTTTATCGCCAGTAACAGCAATATATACCCATGAATAGCGCGCTTTTTAAGTGACCTATTCATGGGTCATCAATCAGCAACCTCACTCATCTAAAGCTCACTAAAACTGATATAGCGCATCGGCAGCCTCCTTTGCACAACAAGGAGGCAACTCTATCTTGCCTCAATGACCAATATGATTTATCGATAATTTTCTAACCCAAGAGTACAGATCACAAAATAACCCTAAAGTGGCTTGCGAGCTTAAGAGTTGTCATCTTTAATTCAATATGAGCACGCCGTGAGACTCGCATATAACATTCTAATTCCTAGGGTTATTAATGACATTTTTTACCCATTTAGTGCGCGTTATGCTTCTCTGCGTTATCCCGCACACAGCTCAGGCCACACTCAATATTTATACAGAAGAATGGGCTCCGATTAGCTTTTCGGTTGATGGCCAACCCGATGGATTAGCTGTACAAGTCGTGCAAGAAATCCAAAAACGTATCGATAACCAAGATCCTATCAAGATTGTGCCCTGGGCTCGTGGCTGGAAAATTATCACCGAACAACCCAACACGGTGTTATTCACGATGACACGTACCGCAGAGCGGGAGCGTATGTTTAGTTTGATAGGCCCTGTCGCGGTTGGTACAACAAACTTTTATGCTCTAAAAAGTAGCAAGCTTAACATTGACTCAATTGAAGGTGCTAAGCAGGCAAAAGCGATTGGGGTGTATCGTTCCTCAGTCGAAGAACAATTATTAATGGATCATGGGTTTACAAATCTCGCGCCCTCATCGACACCACTACTAAGCGCAAAGCAGTTAATGAAGCAGCGAATCGATCTCTGGTGCAACGCTAATCTCACGGCGCCAAGTATTCTTGCAGAAGCCGGAGCCAGTATTGATGATGTAAAATCCCTCTACACCATCAGCGCGAATCATCTGTACATTGCGTTTTCTCAAGGCACACCAACGGAGGAAGTTGATAAATGGAAAGAGGCACTAGTCAGCATCAAGGCCGATGGCACCTTTGCACAAATTTATCACCGCTGGCTGCCCAATGATGCGCCGCCAATGGAAACTGAGCGCATTGGGCAATAAATCTTTTACCCCTTAAAAACAAAGGCCGGATAACTCAGTTATCCGGCCTTTTGATTTCAGAAGCTTATGGCTTATTTAGCCAATACGCGCTGATGTAACTCTTGCACTGACGTCACGTTAGTGCGGTCATCTGCAGCGTGCGCCATGCAAGTCGCAAATGCGGCGTTCATGGTCGTGGTGTAGTTCACTTTGTAGCGCAGTGCACCTCGGCGTAATTGACGTGAGTCTTCAATTGCTTGACGGCCTTCAGTCGTGTTCACGATATAGGTGTACTCACCGTTCTTGATGCGGTCAAGAATGTGTGGACGGCCTTCGTGTACCTTGTTGACTAAGCGAGGGTTAATACCCGCTTCACCTAGGATAACCGCTGTACCGTGGGTGGCATCGATTTGATAACCCAGCTCAATCAGCTTAGCGGCTAAGTCGGCAACACGTTTCTTATCGCTGTTACGCACAGACAAGAGTGCACGACCAGACTTAGGCACTTCAGAAGTCGCACCTAACTGCGCCTTAGCATAGGCTTCGGCGAAGGTATCGCCCACGCCCATCACTTCACCTGTTGAGCGCATTTCTGGGCCTAACAGTGGGTCAACGCCAGGGAACTTGTTAAATGGCAGTACCACTTCTTTCACAGAGTAGAAAGGTGGAATCACTTCTTCAGTGAAGTTTTGCGCTTTTAAGCTTTGACCTGCCATCACACGGGCGGCAATCTTCGCTAACGGCACACCAGTGGCTTTCGACACAAATGGCACAGTACGCGCTGCACGTGGGTTAACTTCAATCATGTAGATTTCGTTATTCTTCACGGCAAACTGCACGTTCATTAGACCGACAACACCCAGCTCCATCGCCAACTTGCCGACTTGCACGCGCATGCGATCTTGGATTTCTTGGCTTAGGGTGTAAGGAGGCAGCGAACAACCTGAGTCACCTGAGTGAACACCCGCCTGCTCGATATGCTCCATAATCGCGCCGATAACTACGGTTTCACCGTCACATACTGCGTCGATATCCACTTCGATAGCATCGTCTAGGAAGTGGTCTAGCAGTACTGGTGAAGCGTTAGATACGCTTACCGCTTCGTTGAAGTAGCGCAGTAAATCCTGTTGGTCGTAAACGATTTCCATCGCGCGGCCGCCCAGTACGTAGGATGGACGAACAACCAGCGGATAACCGATACGCTCGGCGGCAATCACAGCACCTTCAACCGTGGTGACGGTATCGTTTTCAGGTTGTTTCATTTCCAAGCGTTGAATCGCTTGCTGGAAACGCTCACGGTCTTCTGCACGGTCAATCGCATCTGGGCTAGTACCGATAATCGGCACACCCGCCGCCTCAAGGGCGCGAGCCAGTTTCAGCGGAGTTTGACCACCATACTGCACGATAACGCCCTTTGGCTTCTCGATACGGACGATTTCTAACACATCTTCTAGGGTAACAGGCTCGAAGTACAGACGATCTGAAGTGTCGTAGTCGGTAGAAACGGTTTCAGGGTTACAGTTCACCATGATGGTTTCATAACCGTCTTCACGCAGTGCTAATGCCGCGTGCACACAGCAGTAATCGAATTCAATACCTTGACCGATACGGTTTGGACCACCACCTAACACCATGATTTTGTCACGGTTAGATGGGTTAGCTTCACACTCTTCCTCATAGGTTGAGTACATGTAAGCGGTGTCGGTGGCAAATTCAGCCGCACAGGTATCTACGCGCTTGTAAACAGGGTGGATGTCGAAACGGTCACGCAGTTTACGCACTTCAGTCTCGTTTACGCCAAGGACCGCCGCCAGACGCGCATCGGCAAAACCTTTACGCTTAAGCTTACGCAGCAGCTCTTCGTTAAGACCGGCTAAACCGCCTTCGGCCACTTGGCCTTCCAGCTTAATCAACTCTTCAATCTGGACTAAGAACCATGGGTCGATATTGGTTAAGCGGAAGATTTCATCTAGGGTTAAACCCGCACGCATCGCATCGGCGATGTACCAAATACGGTCACAACCTGGCTCTTTTAGCTCGAGGCGGATACGGGCTAACGCATCAGGCTTAGACATGTCAGTAATCGGGTCTAAACCGTGACGGCTTACTTCTAAACCGCGCAGGGCTTTTTGCAGTGACTCTTGGAAAGTACGGCCAATCGCCATCACTTCACCCACAGACTTCATCTGGGTGGTTAAGCGATCGTTGGAACCAGCGAACTTTTCAAAGTTAAAGCGAGGTACTTTAGTCACAACATAGTCAATTGCAGGCTCGAACGACGCTGGCGTACGGCCGCCAGTAATATCGTTCATCAGCTCATCGAGGGTGAAACCCACCGCTAACTTGGCCGCAATTTTTGCAATCGGGAAGCCGGTCGCTTTTGATGCCAATGCCGATGAACGCGATACCCGTGGGTTCATCTCGATGATCACCATACGGCCATCTTTCGGATTGATACCAAACTGTACGTTCGAACCGCCCGTTTCAACACCAATCTCACGTAGTACGGCCATAGAGGCATTACGCATGATTTGGTATTCTTTGTCAGTCAGAGTTTGCGCAGGTGCAACGGTAATAGAGTCACCGGTGTGTACGCCCATTGGGTCGAAGTTTTCGATAGAGCACACGATGATACAGTTGTCGTTACGGTCACGAACCACTTCCATCTCGTATTCTTTCCAACCGATTAAGCTCTCGTCGATGAGCAGCTCTTTGGTTGGCGATAAATCTAAACCTTGAGAACAGATTTCTTCGAACTCTTCCTTGTTATAGGCGATACCACCGCCCGAGCCCCCCATAGTGAATGATGGACGGATAATACAAGGGAAACCCACTTGCTCAAGAACGCCATAGGCTTCTTCCATGCTGTGGGCGATGCCCGCGCGTGGACACTCTAAACCAATGCTCTTCATGGCTTTGTCGAAGCGGCTACGGTCTTCGGCTTTATCAATCGCGTCGGCAGTCGCGCCGATCATTTCAACGTTAAATTCAGCCAGCACGCCTTTAGCCTCAAGCTCAAGCGCGCAGTTTAGAGCGGTTTGACCGCCCATGGTAGGCAGAATCGCATCAGGACGTTCTTTGGCGATAATGTTACGTACCACTTCCCATTGGATTGGCTCGATGTAAGTGGCATCGGCCATTTCGGGGTCGGTCATAATGGTGGCAGGGTTAGAGTTCACCAGAATGACGCGATAACCTTCTTCACGCAGGGCTTTACAGGCTTGAGCGCCTGAATAGTCAAACTCACATGCCTGACCAATGACAATCGGGCCTGCACCTAGGATAAGAATACTCTTTATATCTGTACGTTTTGGCATTGCTTCTCTCTTCTCCTAGCTTGCGTATTACTTAGCGTTCTGACTTTTCGTTACAAGACGATAGTGTTCAATAAGCTCGATAAAGTGATCGAACAGTGGGGCCGCATCGTTCGGACCAGGGCTCGCTTCAGGGTGACCTTGGAAGCTGAACGCAGGTTTGTCCGTCAGATGGATACCTTGCAGTGAACCATCGAACAGTGACTTGTGGGTCACTTTGATATTGGCAGGTAATGTGGCTTCATCGGCAGCAAAACCGTGGTTTTGGCTGGTGATCATCACGTTACCTTTTTCGATATTGCTCACTGGGTGGTTAGCACCGTGGTGACCAAACTTCATCTTTAAGGTTTTCGCGCCTGATGCCAATGCCAGTAATTGGTGGCCTAAACAGATACCGAAAATCGGCGTATCGGTTTTCAGGATTTGTTGAATCGCTTCAATCGCGTAGTCGCATGGCTCTGGGTCACCGGGACCATTAGAGAGGAACACACCGTCTGGGTTCATCGCTAACACGTCAGCAGCGGGTGTTTTTGCAGGAACAACCGTCACATCACAGCCACGGTCAACCAACATACGCAGGATGTTTTGCTTAACGCCGTAGTCGTAGGCAACCACTTTGTATTTAAGCGCTTCTGCTGGAGTATCTTCAGGCAAACCACCCACTAAACGCCAGCTACCTTTACGCCATTGGTAGGCTTTGTCAGTAGTGACTTCTTTCGCTAAATCCATGCCCTTTAAACCTGGGAAGGCTTTAGCAGCTGCAAGCGCTTTGACTTCATCTAAGTCAGCACCCGCCATGATGCAACCCGCTTGGGCACCTTTTTCACGGAGGATTCGAGTTAATTTACGAGTATCGATATCTGCGATGCCAACAACATTGTTTGCTTTGAGATAATCGCTAAGGGTTTGTTGATTACGGAAACTACTTGCTATGAGCGGAAGATCGCGAATGATTAAACCACAAGCATGAACCCCATTGGATTCGACATCTTCATTATTGGTACCAGTATTACCAATGTGGGGGTAGGTTAAAGTTACTATCTGGCGTGAATAAGAGGGATCAGTTAAAATTTCTTGGTATCCCGTCATCGAAGTGTTAAAAACAACTTCACCAACTGAGAGACCATCGGCACCTATTGCTGTGCCAGTGAATACGGTTCCATCTTCGAGTACGAGTAAGGCAGACTTTGTCAACGCGACCTCCATAAAGAGCCAAGCCACTGAAATATAATGTTTTTATGTTATGTTAAGATACCAATTTCCGCTGATTTACGAAATTTTGACAAATTCCAGCGAGTTTACAGGATAAACTCAAACTCGTCTACACATTGGTATCTGAGTGCAAAAAAAAACGCCAAATGGCGTTTTTTAATTTTAATGTAAACCTAATACCTGCTGCATATCATACAGACCCGGTTTCTGCTCCACCAACCAATGAGCGGCACGCATAGCGCCGTTGGCAAAGGTCATACGGCTTGAGGCTTTATGGGTGATCTCTAAACGCTCACCAATATCGGCAAACATGGCGGTATGCTCACCGACTAAATCACCCGCGCGCACAGTCGCAAAACCGATGGTTTCACGGTCACGCTCGCCAGTGATCCCTTCGCGGCCATAGACGGCGCATTTTTCAAGATCACGACCTAAGGTCTTGGCAATCACTTCACCCATTTTTAGTGCCGTGCCAGATGGCGCATCTTTCTTATATCTGTGGTGACCTTCGATAATCTCGATATCAGTGTAATCGCCCATGACCTCAGCGGCCAACTCAAGCAATTTCCACATCAGATTGACACCCACAGACATATTCGGCGCCATCACCACCGGCGTTTGCTCGGCAAAGGCATTGATTTGTTCTTTTTGAGCATGATTGAAACCGGTTGTGCCGATCACCATGGCTTTCTTATGGCGTACGCACCAATCTAAATGGACAATACTGGCCTCTGGCGCAGTAAAATCAATCAGCACATCAAAGTCATCGGTCGCATAGTCAAGCGAATCCATGATAATGACATTTAACTTACCCACACCGACAAGCTCGCCCGCATCCACGCCAATTAAGCTTGAACCTGAACGCTCAATCGCCGCGCCTAAGCGAATGTGCTCTTGATGATAAGCCGATTCAATAAGAGTCCGTCCCATGCGTCCACCCGCACCGACAATTGCAACTCTCACTTGTCCACTCATTTCAATCTCCTCAATCTTTTTTGTCTTCCATACAAAAACGCCTAAGACTGGCTTAGGCGTTTCAATCACATTAGACGATGTCTAATAACTCGACTTCAAACACTAAGGTTGAGTATGGAGGAATAGAAGCACCCGCACCACGCTCACCGTAAGCTAAGTGATGTGGAACGAATAATTTTAACTTAGTGCCTACTGGCATCAGTTGCAGTGCTTCAGTCCAGCCAGCGATAACGCCAGATACTGGGAATTCAGCAGGTTGACCACGAACAACAGAGCTGTCGAACACGTCACCATTGATGAAAGAACCATGGTAGTGAGTACGAACAGTATCTTCGTAGGTTGGTTTTGCACCGCTACCTTGAACTAATACTTCGTATTGCAGACCAGAGTCAGTCACGATCACGCCTGCACGTTTAGCGTTTTCCACTAAAAACGCTTCACCTTCAGCAGAAGCCGCAGCAGCTGCTTGCTCTTGAGCCGCTTGAATGCGACGGCTGATCTCAGTGAATGCAACTTGCATATCTTGCATAGATACAGCGCTTTCAACGCCAGCAAACGCATCGGCTAAGCCTGCTTGAACCGCAGCAATATCCACACCTTCAAAAGAATTGGCAGCCAGTTGCTCGCCCATTTGACGACCAACACCATAGCTTGCTTGCTGTTCAACAGTACTGAATTTATCAGACATAATTAACGACTCTCAATGTTCAATGGAATTTTGCGCGCCAGTTTACCATAGTTCCACGCCCTATGCTGATAAACTGACTGCTTATTTAACTTTGGCGGCGATTTTACGTAACCGATGCGTATTTATCCAGCAATAGCGCCTAATTGCGGCAAGATAAGGCCTGCATCTAAACGATCGCCACGCTCTGAATGACTATTTAGGCAACACGCATTGATTTTTGATACTCGCCTTTGCGCTCTGATACAAAGGCTGCATTTGCCCCTGTAATTGCTCGAGTTGGGCAATGCGATTGCTGTTGGATGGATGCGTTGATAACAGCTCTGGCCCTTGGCTACCTCCCGCTTTCGACATATTGTGCCACAGCACCACGCTCTGGGCAGGGTCGAACCCTGCCCGTGCCATCAGCTCCAGCCCCATCACATCCGCCTCACTCTCCTGAGCGCGGCCAAAGGGTAAAATCACCCCGACCTGCGCACCAAGCCCCAAAGCCGACATATATAAGTCACGGTTTGAAACGCCGCTCGCGCCAAGGGCGGCATCGGCGATTTGCATCCCCATCCCCGTCATCTGCGCCCGAGAGACCTGCTCATTACCGTGCTGGGCTAATACGTGGGCCACTTCATGGCCTAAGACTGTCGCCAGTTGATCCGGCGTGCTCGCGACTTTTAATAATCCGGTATACACGCCAATGTGCCCGCCAGGCAATGCAAAGGCGTTCACTTGCTCGGAGTTGAACAACACGACATCCCACTTCTGGCTTTGATCGGGCAGCACAGCGGTCACCCGATTCGCCACACAATTTACATACTGGGTGAGCTTTTTATCGCTGCTGATCTTTTGCTGCTTTTTCATTTCTTCAAAAGAAGCATCCCCCATTTGCTGCATTTGCGATGCCGAATACAGCAAGGTTTGGCCACGCCCCGTAGGCGATTTAGTGGTCGCGCAGCCCGATAATCCTAACGTGAGTCCAACCGCCACTAAGGCGAGTGTTATTGATTTCATAGGGAACTCCTTAATCCGAACGAGGCTGAAGCTAGCAGACTCAACTAATCATGATTAAGATTTTACTGAGATAGCAAGCAGAAGCCAAACGAGATTCAGAATCTTGTCTGGTAGCACGAGTGAGCCTAGCGCCAGTTAACGTGCAATATAGTCTTCCCTTAACATGGCATAGAGATACTCATCGCCCCATGCGCCCTTAAAGAAGATATTTTTCACATAATGGGCTTCACGCCGAAAGCCGAGTTTTTCGAGTAATCTACAGCAGGCAAGATTGTCTACATCGGTTATCGCAATAACACGATGCTTATCTAATTCCACAAAGAGATAACCCAGCAATGCGCTGACGGCCTCAAACGCAACCTGCTGGCCTTGATACTCAGGCGCAATCGTAAAGCCGATTTCCATTTGCTGCTCATCGATAAAATGCAGCGCCAAATCGCCCACTAAGGTGGCAGGCGTCGCAGCCGATGCCGCAGTGACAATCGCCAATTGAAACCAAGTGTCTGCCGCGCCAAATTGTGCGTAATCCATGTTCTCGAATAACGCGACAGCATCGCTATAAGAATAATCCGTCCAGCTTTGATATTTGGCGACCTTAGGCTCGGCTCGATAGGCGGTAAAAGCTTCAAGATCCGCTCGCTGAAATGGCCGAAGCGTAAAACGTTGGGTCGTTAAACCGTGATTTACCATATGGTGAAGTGCGTTACCTATCGCCAATGTCGACGCCATGCCTGATCCTGTAAATGTAGTAATCCACGTTCCGAGGTTAACTATATAGTTCACCCAGCGGAAACAGGTAAACAGCCGCCAATAAGTGCTAGCAGTTTATGGATAGCAGCGCGGGCTTATCTCAACGCTTGCCTTTAAAGGCTTTGACGCTGTGCTTATTAAGACTGCGACGATTCGCCTGTTTATCCCGAGGTGGACGCTTAGGCGCAACGTTATGCTCAGCACCATCCTCTCTGGATCTTTCGCTCGGTTTATCGGTCACCGGAAAGTCCGCCAATGATGCTAACGGTAACTCACGCGCCGTCAAGTTGCGGATCGCGCTTAAGCTTGGCATTTCACCATGACACACCAAAGAAATAGCGAGCCCTTTGGCGCCCGCCCTTGCGGTACGGCCAATACGATGCACATACACAGGCGCACTGCTGGGTAAATCTAAATTGATCACCACTGGTAAGGCATCAACATGAATACCTCGGGCCATTAAATCTGTCGCCACCACCACTTGAATACGATTGGCTTTAAAGTCGGCCAAGGTTTGGCTGCGCACGGTTTGATCTTTTTCACCGTGCAGCGCAGCAGCATTTATCCCCGCCTTAACGAGTCGTTTCGCTATCGCATCCGCATCATCGCGGGCACTGATAAACACTAGCACTTGCGGCCATTGATATTGTTTGAGTAACGCAATCAATGCCTGCGCCTTACTGCCCTTATTGACTAAATACAGTCGCTCTTCGATTTCGGCGGCGACAGTATTGCGTGTACTGGCCTCAACCCGCAGGGGATCATTGCTCAGCAATTTACCCGCCAAGGAATCCAACGCCTCTGGCAAGGTGGCTGAAAACAGTAAGGTTTGCTTACGCTTAGGCATCATTGCCATCAGCTTTTGCACATCAGGCCAAAATCCCATTTCCAGTAAGCGGTCGGCTTCGTCTAGCACTAGGTATTTAATCGAGTCGAGACTGATATAGGACTGCGTGCATAAATCCAATAAGCGCCCAGGGGTTGCCACGACAAGCTGCGGATTAGCGACAAGTTCGGCTAATTGCTCTTCCTGCGCGATACCGCCACAGAGGAGCTGAATATTCAAAGAAGACGATAACTTACTCGCCAGCGCGTGTAGCGCTTCGCTCACCTGCTGCGCTAACTCACGCGTTGGCACCAACACTAATGCCAGTGGATTAGCCGCAGGCACGGATTTAGCCATCGTTTGCTCAGCAATTTGTTGCCAGAGGATTTGCAGCAAAGGTAAACCGAAAGCCAAGGTCTTACCGCTACCGGTTTGCGACAGCGCTAACACATCCCGCCCCGCCAGAATCGCCGGAATCGCTAATTGCTGTACCCGTGTTGGATGCTTGAGTGCGGCAGGCAATACCGAACATAACGCCGCATTGACGCCAAGCTCGGCAAAGGTTAACGACTCTGTGGAAGGAAAAGGCTTAGGAATGGTCATCGCAACACCAATAAAAACATGGGAGCGAAAGTTTACGCAGAGTTGGCAGTTAATACCAATGTTGTTTCGGCTTTGACTAAAGCCTTGGGATAGTTTTCGACGGTATATTTAGGCATTCACGTTAGGCCACTTAAATATCTAAGCCAAAAACAAAATCAAAGTCGTGGGGCTTCACCCCACACCCGACCAAAAGGGGAAAAACGCCTGTTCCCCTTTTGGAAATCCCCCGGCGTCCCTAGCGAAGTTACATGCATTAACGCTTTATTTATAAATTAGGCCTTGGTCTTATAGATAAATTGCTATCGCTTTCGATGGTACAGCTTTACATCCATGTAAAGCTCTCCAGTTCGGCAGTCCCGGCCTCTCGATCATAAGCTCGAAAATCACCGATTTTCATTCGCCCCTGTATCTGCGAAAGCTAGCTGGTCATCTGATAGGCTGGATGCCTGAATGTCGAGAAGTGCATGGATAATGGAATGGACCCATCCACTTTAAATCGGCCTCGCAATGGGCCACGATGTAGTCGCTAAAACTCATCAGAAAGAGGACGGGTCCACCTATGAAGATTACTACAATCGGTTTAGATATCG